>DATKWY010000291.1:0-6114 GCA_035529295.1 Candidatus Desulfaltia sp.
AGGATGAGCCCTGAAAGATTCAAAGAGCACCTTGAGTACCTGACAAGAAAATACACAGTCATACCCATGAGGGTCGTGGAAGAAGCTCTGACCCGCCCATCGGAGCCTCTGCCAGTGAACAGCCTAGTCATCACCTTCGACGATGGCTGGAAATCCAACTACGAGCTGCTGCACGTGATCCGTGAACATGATTGCCCTGTAACCATATTCCTGTCGACGGGCCTGCTGGGGACCAACAGGAGCCCCGGCTCAAGGGTGCTGTATGACGACCTCCACCTGAATGAGGACCTTTTAGAGTCCATAATCAGAGAGTCCAGCACGGACGCCTCAAACCTCACCGAGCCCAGTGTGACGGAGGAAGAGAGAACCATGCTGTCCGCGGATGAGGTAAGGGAGATGAAGGAACTCGTTGACTTCCAGTCCCACGGGGTGAACCACCACGTATCCACCGCCCTCCCCGTGGAGCTTCTACGGTACGAGCTCAGTGAGTCCAAGAGGTTCATCGAGGACCTCACGGGGAGGGAGGTCTACGCCTTCGCCTACCCCTACAATGTAGCCGGTCGAAGGGAGGCGGAGGCCGTGGCGGAGGCAGGGTACAGGATAGCCCGGGTGGGGCAGAGGAAGCTCAACTCGATGACACCGGACAGGTACATGCTCAACAGCGTCCCTGTGGTTATGGACTGCAGCGTGCCCGAGCTTGAGAAAAACCTTGAGCTGGCAAAAATGAAGACCGTGATCCACTGGGTGCTGCAGTGGTTTCAATAACATTGCCGGCGGATAATCAGCCGAGCCCCACTCTCCGGTGAACACGGCAATAGGCTCTCATCATCTTAAATAGCGTTCACAGAAAATATCATGAAGGTGTTCTGATTGAAGGTCAAGGCGATTGTTGGTGGAGTGCTCATCGACGGCACCGGCGGGGAACCCATTGAGGACTCCGTGGTCGTCATCGAGGGCGGAATGATTAAGGCCGTGGGCAGCAGAGGCGAGGCCAAGGTACCCTCGGGGGCCGACGTGGTGGGGGCCCACGGCAGAACCATTTTACCAGGCTTGATTGAGGGCCACAACCATCCCCTGGGTGAGCGGGACTTCAGCGACCCCGGGTTCAAGAAGTACTACGACAACGTGGTGCACAGCCCGGCCCTGGCGCTCCTCAAGGGCGTCCAGGTTATTCAGGGGATGCTAACCCACGGCGTCACCACGGTGAGGATACCCCACCCCACCATAGCCAACGCCCCGGAGCTCAGGGGCGAGTGGCTTGTGGCGCTTCGGACCGCCGCGGAGCGAGACTACTTCAACGCACCCAGGGTGGTGGCGGGGGGCTGCGTACTGCCTACGGGCGGCCACCTCAACGCATTGGCGCCACCTTTCATCCTGAACCAGGGGTGGAGGGGCGCGGATGGCCCCTGGGAGGTCCGAAGGCAGACCCGTGAGTGCCTAACCTACGAGGTGGACTTCATCAAGCTAATAGGCCCCGGCCATAAGCGGTTCAAGCCGGGGGACGGCCCCGAGCACACCTGCATGACCAGAGAGGAGATCGCGGCTGCGGTTGAGGAGGCCCACTGGAAGGGTGTGCCCGTGGCGGCCCACGCCAAGAACGGGCCGGGCCTCAGGTTCGCCGTGGAGGAGGAGGTAGACAGCATAGAGCACGGCACCCACCTAATCGAGCAGCCTGACCTCATCAGGCGCATGGCTGAGCACGGCCAGTTCCTGGTCCCCACCCTGGGCATGTTCTTCTGTGAGACCCTCATGGAGGCCTATGATGGCGCCGAGCCGGGCACCAAGGAGAGCTTCAGGAGGATGCAGCCAGGATTGATCAAGAACTTCAAGGCGTGCAAGGAGGCCGGGGTCAGGATCGCAGCGGGAACCGACAACACCTACTGGGATGTGCCCGGGCTGGCATGGGAACTGCAAACATATGTGAAGCACGGCGGTATGACCCCCATGGAGGCCATCGTCTCAGGGACCAAGACATGCGCTGAGCTGTGTAGCCTGGACAAGGCTGGCACCGTGGAGCCCGGGAAGTACGCGGACCTGCTCATCGTGGACGGCAACCCCCTGAAGGATGTCGGCATCCTCCAGAAGGCTGACAGGATCACGGCTGTCTACAAGGAGGGGAAACTGGTGGCAGGAGAGGGTGAACTACTCTAAGCACCCTTCTTCACCACTTCAGCCACTGCCGCTCCGAACTGCTTGGTGCTGCTGCTGCCCCCCAGGTCTGGGGTCCTGACCTTCCTGGCAGCCAGCACCTTGTCCACGGCCTTATCGATGCCTCTCCAGGCCTCCTTGAGCCTGGGGTCACCCTTCTTCTCGCCCAGCCAGTTGAGCATCATGCCGACGCTGAGGATCATGCTGGTGGGGTTGGAGACGCCCCTTCCGGCTATGTCCGGGGCTGAGCCGTGGGTGGCCTCCGCGAAGCAATAGCGGTCCCCAGCGTTGACGCTGCCTGCTAGGCCGAGGCTGCCCTGGACGGCGCCACTCATGTCGCTCATTATATCCCCGTACTGGTTGGGCATCACCACGACGTCGTAGAAGTCGGGTCTCATCAGGGCGTAGTAGCTCCAGGAGTCGATCCAGGTGCTGTCAGGCTCTACTTCCGGGTACTCGGCCACCAAGCCGTCGTAGGTCTCCTTGAAAAGGTCGTCACCCTTACAGAGGCCCCACTTGCATGCGCATGTGAGCCTCCTCTTGCCGTCCCTCGGGGCCCCGGGCCTGCCCTTGTAGTCGCCGTCTCTGGCCAAGTCAAAGCCGAACCTGATGATGCGCTCGCAGCCTTTCCTAGTCTGTACATAGTTGTCTATAGCCATCTCCTTCTCGCCGCCCCTCCTCAGGGTGCCGCCTATGCCCACGTACATGTGCTCCGTGTTCTCCCTCAGCACAATGAAGTCGATGTCCCCGGGCTCCCTGCCCCTGAGGACGCTCTCGACGCCGGGTCTGAGCCTGCAGGGGCGGACGTTGGCGTAGAGGTCCAGGTCCAGCCGCATGTTGAGGGGCAGGTAGGGGCCGGGCAGCCTCCCCACCAGGTCGGGGAGGCCCGTGGGGCCCTTGTAGATGGCGTCGGCCTCATAGAATAGCTCCTTGGTCACCTCCTCGGGCCAGCCCCGTTTCATCTGGTGGCGGACCCAGTAATGGGCACCACACTCGTAGGGGCCCAGGTGCTCCACTTCGAAACCGTAGGCCTCCCCGGCAGCGTCCAGCACCTTCACCGCCTCGGGGATTATCTCTGCCCCGATCCCATCGCCGATGAATCCTAGAATCTTGTATGTCGGCATGGTTATGTTTGGGCTCGCAGCCGCCTTAACTCTTTTCAGAGCGGGCGTGGAGGGCACCCCAGTTTCACCGCCCCAACGCAGTCTAATGACAGGATCGTTCTATGGGCTCGAAGGGTGGGAATCGTGGTGAGGCCATCCATGAGGCCACCTCAGAGGAGGTCGCCGGGTGCGCAGGCAGCTACACGGGTAGGTATCTTAAGACGGCTCTCTAAGCTCCCGCCAGGCCACATGGCCCTCCTTGACGGGAACATACAGAGTGACGGCCTCCTCGCCCTTGTATAGGAAGACCAGCTTCCTGTTGAGGGCGTACTCCATGAACTCTTGTTGGCTCAGGAACTCGCATTTTTCTGGGTCAAGGTTATCGGGCTCGCCCTCCACGAATGCGCAGCCGCCGTCCCTGAGGGCGGTCAGAGTCTCATTTAAGGAGAGGTCTAACTTGGTTTCGGTGGGCTCGGTCTTGGCGCCCCACGGATTCTTGAAGGTGAAGGGCTGGTCGATGTTGGTTATGTCGTAAGCGAAGCCCAGATCGGGTTTGAATATGGTCCAGAACATGAGCCCCATGAAGAATATTGCGCCAAGTATAAGACCAAGTACCGCTAGAGCCCCTCCACGCCCTGGTCTTACTTGCATTTAGGACACCTGTGAGTAGGTATCGGCCACAATTTAAGGGGTTTAGGGAATCCAAACATCTAGTCATGGATCATACGCCGAGTATAGATTGAAGAATTCTTGGAGTGTCGGGTTACTTTTGCTGCCTCTCCCACCTGGCGTAGGAGAGGAAACCAACCAAGCTCTGGTAGACGCTGCTTCTCTGCTGGGGGTCGGAGGCCACCAGGGACGCCGCCTCACTGTCCTCGGCCTCCACCAGACCGTAGAGGCCCCTGAGGTCCAGGCCCTCGTCTACCGCCCTGAAGGCCAGCCTCTCCCATAGCCGCACCTGTTCCCTGAATGAGCGGAGCCGCTCCTCGGCGTCCTGGAAGACGCCGAAGTGGCTGACGCCCAGGGTCTCGGCCCCGAGGCCGAGGAGCCTGTCGAGGCTCTCCGCGGCCTGCCTTGGGTTGTAGGGAGGCGGGCTCGCGGGCACGAAGATGTCGAGGTTGCCGGGGGTGTGGCCCACGGCGTCGCCCACGATGAGAACCCGGCTATCAGGCTCGTAGTAGCTTTGGCTGTGGGTGGTGTGGCCCGGGGTCCATATCACTCTGAGCTCCACGCCGCCCAGGTCCAGGGATTCGCCGTCCGTGGACGCCTTGACCCTGTCTGGGTCTACGCCCTTGATCTCGCCGTAGTCCTTGATGCCTTCCTTGAATATCTCCTCGGCGGCTGCCTTGATCTTGCCTGGGTCCACCATGTGCTGGACGCCCCTGGGGTGGCAGTGGGCGAGGGCCTCTGGGTTCTGGTCCAAGATCATCCAGGAGCCGGCTGCGTGGTCCAGGTGGATGTGGGTGAGGCAGACGACGTTGACGGTTGAGGCTCCTAGAGTGCGCAGGGCTTCCAAGACGCCGCCCGTCTGGCTCGCGGGGCCGGGGTCGATTACTGCCGATTCTTCGCCCCTAACCAGGTATGTGCCGAGGACGCCCCTCCGCCCGTGGTAGGGGGCGTCGATGATGGTGACGCTGCTGGTGACGCGGCTGGTGGACATCGTGAACCCTTTGACGTGCACCGGTAAAAGGGTTTTACCTTACTGAGCCCTAGGGTAGGTGATCGGTTTGAAGACGAGTCTCGGGGCCAAGACCCTGGCTGTGCCCTCACCCGTCTGGGTTGTGGGCACGTACGACAAGGATGGTAGACCCAACTTCATGACGGCGGCTTGGGGAGGCATCTGCTGCTCCCGGCCGCCCTGCGTGTACGTGAGCCTCCGGGAGGCCACCTACAGCCACGGCAGCATAGTGGCGCGGGGGGCGTACACTGTGAGCGTCCCAGGGGAGGAGTACTGGAGGGAGGCCGACTACATGGGGGTGGCGTCGGGCAGGGACACGGACAAGGTGGCTGACACTGGGCTAACGGCTGTGGAGAGCGCCGTGGTGGACGCCCCCTACGTGGAGGAGTTCCCATTGGTGCTGGAGTGCAGAGTGGTGGAGACTGTGAACCTTGGCCTCCACACAATGTTCGTTGGCGAGATAGTGGACGTGAAGGCCGACGAGGACATACTCACCAACGGGGCTCCGGACACCCAGAAGATAAGGCCCCTGCTGTTCGGGTCAGGGGACCGAGGCTACCACACGGTGGGCGTCCGGATAGGGGACGCCTTCACCAACAGGAAGCCGCCCTTGAACGAGTAATGGGTTCACCGCCCAGCGAAGTGGTAGAGGAAGTGACGCCGTCTTCATCCACCGCATGGCGCGAGAACCCTGGCATGTTTACCCGTGCACCCGCCCACTAACCATTAATGATTTAGGTATCATGAAGCTGAGTAGAATCCGTGGTTCTATGACTCAGTTCTCAGATAAGAAGGATAAGCAGCTCCAGGAGGACGCCTCGACCTACCTGGTGCAGCGGTGGGAACCCACCGTACACAAGCCCCTGGTGATGGTCAAAGGGGAGGGCGTATACATGTGGGACGCGGCCGGCAAGAAGTACCTAGACTTCATGAGCCAGCTCTACAACGTCCACATAGGCATGGGCAACAGGGTGCCCATAGAAGCAGCGAAGAAGCAGTTGGACGAACTGGCCTACGCGTCCCCCAGCTACTTCAATGAGCCCCAGATCAGGCTGGCCAAGAAGCTGGCCCAGATCACGCCGGGTGACCTGTGCCAGACCTTCTTCGGCAACAGCGGGACGGAGGCGAATGAGGTGGCCATCAAACTGGCCCAGCTCTACAGGGAAGCCCCTAAGATCATAGGGT
>DATKWY010000292.1:0-3688 GCA_035529295.1 Candidatus Desulfaltia sp.
ACGGAAGGGCGGCATCCACGTCGGAGACACGGAGACCAGGCTCGGCCAGGGCATAACCCTGCCCATGGTGAAGTACCTGAAGGACCGGGACGTGCCCTTCGTGGACAACATCATAGTCACCAAACTCCTCAAGGAAGAGGACAGGGTCGTCGGAGCAGTAGGGTACAGCTCAGACGAGAAGCAGCCAGTCATATTCTCAGCCAAGGCCGTGATCCTGGCCACCGGCGGCGCCGGGGCCCTCTACAAAAGGACGGACTGCCCCCTCAAGACCACGGGCGACGGGTACTGCCTGGCGTACCACGCCGGGGCCCGGCTCAGGGACATGGAGTTCGTCCAGTTCTTCCCCATGGCCCTGGCCGAGCCGGGGGCTCCACCCCTGCTGGTGGACGGCGCCCTGGTGGAGCAGGGAAAAATAGTCAACGTCATGGGGGAGGAGATACCCGTGAAGCACAAGGTGACGGAGAGGCCCTTCATCGCCAGGAGCAGGGACCTCCTAAGCAGGGCCATGATGGTGGAGATACTGGAGGGGGGAGGCGTAGAGGGCGCGGTTCTCTTAGACGCCCGTGAAGTCATGAAGAGGGCCAAGCCCGAGGACTTCTTCGGCATGGGCAGCTACGACTTCTACGTCAACAAGGTGGGCGCCCACGAACGGCCCTTCAGAGTGGCCCCCCTCAGCCACTTCTGCATGGGGGGCGTCGTGGCCAACACCTGGGGTGAGACCGACGTCAGGGGCCTGTTCGCGGCCGGGGAGGTGGTGGGAGGCACCCACGGCGCCAACAGGCACGGCGGCAACGCGTTGACAGAAGTCACCGTCTTCGGGGCCAGGGCCGGGGCCAAGGCCGCGGAGTACGTCGCGGGAGTTGAGCACGTTGACGCGGAGGCATTGGCCGAGCCAGAGCAGGAGAGGTACAGGAGGATAGCAAGGAGGGAGCACGGCCACAGGCCCGTCAACATCATGGCGGCCCTCAGGGAGACCATGTGGGAGAAGGCCGGCATAGTCAGGGACAGCGGAATGCTGATGGAGGCCTACGAGAAGGTGCAGGAGCTCCGGGACAGCAGCAGGCAGATACTGGCCCAGCAGGGCAAGCCCATGATGGCCGCCCTGGAGGTGGGTATGGCCCTGGACGCCGCCGAGATGATCATCAGGGCCGCCATGGAGAGGCGGGAGAGCAGGGGCGCCCACTACAGGAGGGACCACCCCTGGGAGGACCCCGCCTGGAGGCGCACCATCATAGTGTCCAAGAAGGGGGACGCCATGCAGCTCTCCACCGTCGCCCTGGGTGAGGCCTTTGAGTAGCCTGGCAGAGGAGATAGAGGAAGAGGCCAGGAGGCTGGGCGACCCAGAGCGGGAGAGGCAGCTCAAGCGGTACTTCAGGGAGCCCATAGAGGCCTTCGGATTAACCATGGCCCAGAGCAGGGAGCTGGCCAAGAAGTACTACCCCCGGGTGAAGGGTGACCTGGACGCCGCCATGAGCCTCGCGGAGACGCTGCTGAAGACAGGAAACCTCACCCTAGCCGGGGTGGGGCTGGGCATCCTAGACAGGTTCAGGAGGAAGCTTGGCCCCCGGCACCTGGACACATTCGACGGGTGGGTGGACCACCTCAGCAACTGGGCCACCACGGACACCTTGGCCACCCATATGATAGCCGCCTCGGTGGCCGGGGACCCGTCCCAGGTGGGGAGGCTGATGGGGTGGACCGGGTCGGGTAACCGGTGGAGGAGAAGGGCGGCCGCCGTGAGCCTGGTCCCCCCGGCTCGGAGGGGGCTCCTGCTGGAGGAGGTGTTTACTCTCTCCGACAGGCTCATGGAGGACGAGGACGACATGGTCCAGAAGGGGGTGGGGTGGCTCCTGAAGGAGGCATCCAGGAGGCACCCGGAGGAGGTCCGCGGCTACCTCCTCAGGTGGAGGGACCGGGCCCCCGCCCTGGTGCTCAGGTACGCGTCCGAGAAGCTGCCAAAGGATAAGCGGGTCCTCAAGACCGGGGCCTAACACAGTGCTTCATGTTACCGCTCCATAATTTCTTTTAAGATAGCCAAGGAGGTCAAAGGAGAGCCAACTTGGTGTTAACTGTACGGGACGTCATGACCCCCCAGGTGGTCACCATCGAGCCCACCCAGAACGTAAAGAACGCCGCCCGAAGGATGACCATGTTCGGGATAAGCAGCCTCCTGGTGCTGTCCAAGGAGGGCCTCAAGGGCATACTCACGGAGAAGGACATCATATCCAGGGTTGTGTGCATGGGCCTGGATCCTCAGAAGGTGAGGGTCAAGGAGATCATGTCTGAGCCTGTAATCGTGGTTGGCCCAGAGGAGCCCCTGGAGAGGGCCGTGGAGCTCATGCTCACCCAGCGCATCAAGAAGCTGCCCGTCCTCGAGCAGGAGGAGGGCAACTACAGGCTGGTGGGCATCCTCAGCCTCATAGACGTGGCCGAGATACAGCCCGACCTGCTGAACAGCCTCAAGGAGATGATCCAGCAGGAGCTCCCAGAAGGAGAGGCAAAGTTCTACGTCTCCTAGCCGGTTACCCTTTTAAGAGTTATACCCAATATTATTTGAAGCGTTTATGAAGCTGAACAAGGTTTCAGACAGGGTCTACGCCAACTGGGACGGCGAGACAGGGGGCAACGTGGGAATAGTGGAGCTGGACGAGGGGGCGCTGGTGGTGGACGCCCAGTACCCGGGAAGCGCTAGAAGGTTCAGGGAAGTCATCGGTGAGGCCACCGGTAAGCCGCTGAGTCACCTGCTCCTGACCCACGTCCACGGGGACCACGTCTTCGGCAACATGGTGTTCCAGGACCTGAAGATAGTGGCCCACCGCAGGCTCAGGGAGAAGATGGAGGCCAGCCTGGGGAACGAGTGGGCCCCGGGGAACCTGGAGAAGATGCTGGAGACCGTCAGGAGGGACACACCGGAGAGGTGGTGGCTCTTCGAGGGCCTGAGGATCGTGTTACCCACCGACACCTTCGGGGACAGGTGGAGCACAGGCGGCGTCGAGTTCATCCACACCGGTGGCCACACCGACTGCAGCAGCGTCGTCTACGTCCCCGAGGATAGAACCCTATTCGCCGGGGACCTACTCTTCGTGGGCAGGTTCCCCTGGGCAGGGGACCCCACCGCGGACCCCGACAGCTGGATCAGGGCGCTCCAGATGATACTGGAACTGGATGTGGACAGCATAGTGCCGGGTCACGGGCCTCTCTGCGACAAGGAGGAGGTGAGGCGCCAGCTAAAGTGGTTCAAGGAGACCAGGTGGATCATGCGGGGCCTCATAGAGGAGGGGGCCACCGAGGAGGAGGCCGCTGGCTACGACTACCCGGTCCTGTACAGGTCGGACCGGCCCGAGTGGGTGAAGCGGAGCTACGGTCGCTGGTACCAGACCTGGAAGAAGTAGACGGGGCGGGGCTTCCCCTCTTCAAATATTTCGTACGTAATTACGCACGAAATCTGCTTCTAACATAGAAAAATAATGGATACAATTACGACTCTTTTGGTTTGGCTGGGCTCCTCTTCCCCGTCATCTCCGTCACCGTGATCTCGATAACCACCAGGCCCTTGAACCTGTCCACGGCCTCCCCTGTGAGCCTCTGACCCTTGCCGAAGGCGTACTTGTCGCTTATTATACGCAGAACCTCCAGCTTCCTAGCCGGGTCCTCCACGATCCTGGCGTCCCCGTGGGCTATCACACTC
>DATKWY010000293.1:0-8710 GCA_035529295.1 Candidatus Desulfaltia sp.
CCTGGCAGCCGGTCTCCAGAAACTTGGCATCAAGGTGGTGAACGAGGTCCAGACCAACATGGTATACATCGACTTCAGCGCCATCGGCTGGAAGGGCAGCGACTGGACCAAGGCCTGCGCCAAGCTGGGCTGGAAGAGCCGGGCGGGGGACAACGCCACCGGCACCAGGCTGGTGACCCACTACGGGATCGAGGGCGAGGACATCAAGAGCTTCCTCGATGGCATAGGGAAGCTCATCCCCTAACCCTTTTTACCGTGAAACAGCACAAATAAGATTCATGATTGTTCTACCCGCCGACAAGCTGAGGGAGCTGGGTGTACGCATATACACTGCCCAGGGGACTCCCGAGGAGACGGCCCGGTTCGTCGTAGAGACCCTGGTGGAGGCCAATCTCACAGGTCACGACAGCCACGGCGCACACTACTACCTGGGTTACAGCGACAGGATCAGGAGAGGCTTCATAGACGTGAACGCTGAGCCGGCCATAGTCAAGGAGACCCCCTCATCGGCTCACATAGACGGACGGTGGGCCTTCGGCCAGGTCACAGCCATGAGGCTCACGGAGGTGGCCGTGGAGAAGGCCAAGGAATGCATGGTGGCGGGCGTCGGCGCCTTCAACTGCAACCACATAGGGCGCCTCGGCTACTACACGGAGTGGGCGGCCAAGCACGACATCATAGCCACCATGTACGTCAACGTGGGGAACCCAAGCGTCAGCGTATACCAGGGCCTCGGCAAGACCTTCGGCACCAACCCCTACAGCGTGTCCGCGCCCACAGGCGGCGAGACACCGTTCCTAGTGGACTGGGCCACCAGCGTCGTGGCCCACGGCAAGATATCGGTGGCCAGGGCCAAGCACGCCAAGATTCCCACCCACTGGACCCGGGACAAGTACGGCCGAGTCACGGATGACCCCAACGCCATATACGATGGCGGCTGGCTCCTACCCTTCTCGGAGTACAAGGGCTACGGCATGCAGATGGTCTGCGAGCTCCTAGGCGCGGTGCTGACCGGCTCAAGGACCGGCATCAGCGGCGTGGCTGAGCCCCCCTCCCCCAACGGGGTCTTCATGCTGGCCGTGAACCCTGATGGCTTCGTTGGACTGGACGCCTTCAAGATGAACACGGCGGAGCTCCTGGGTAAGGTTAAGAAGCTTCCGGCGGAGGCGGGTAGACGCATCCTTGTGCCCGGTGAGCCCGAGAAGGAGTCCAAGGCTCAGCGCCTCAGGGACGGAATACCGATACCGGACGACACCTGGAGCCAGATTGAAGCCCTATGCAAACGCCTCAACGTAGACCTGGGCGATATCCACAAATAACCTCCACCGCCTATTCTCGTTGAAATGAGCCTGGGGTTCCCGACTGAGGAGATAATGGAGGGAAGGGCCAGGGTTCTGGTGCCCAGGCTGGACACATCAAGCGGTGAGCCCCTGCAGCACCTCATGAGCGAAGCCCCAGTGTTCTACAACCCCGTCATGGCTACAAACAGGGACACGGCTGTCCTCGCCCTCAGAGCCCACACCCGGGACGGAAAAGAGGTATCAGTCTGCGAGCCCATGTGCGGCACGGGCGTGAGGGGTGTAAGGCTGGCCCTGGAAGCGGACAAAGTCCAACAGGTGGTGATGGGGGACCTGAGCCCTACGGCTCTCAAGGTGGCCCAGGCCAACGCGGCCCTGAACGGCGTCAGCCACCTGGTGAGGCTGCGGCTGCTTGACGCCAGCCTCCTCATGAGCCTCCACGGGTACCCGGGCGGCAGGTTCAGCTATCTGGACGTGGACCCCTACGGGTCCCCTGCCCCATTCATTGACTCCGCCGTCACCGCCACCGAGAACCACGGCCTCCTGGCCGTCACGGCCACCGACATGGCCCCACTATGCGGCGTCAACCCGAAGGCCTGTCTCAGGAAGTATGGGGGCCACCCCATCTCTGGGGAGTTCTGCCACGAGGCAGCAGTCAGGCTCGTGGCCGGCGCCTTGGTACGAGGCTCAGCAGTCCACGAGGTGGCCGCCACGCCCGTCTTCTCCTACTACGCCGACCACTACGTCAGGGTCTATGTCCGCCTGGACAGGGGCGCCAAGAAGGCGGACAGGGCCCTCGACCAGATGGGGTACATGAAGTACTGCCGGAGGTGCCTCCACCGTGAGGCCTCAAAGGATGGTCGAAAGGAAAGGTGCCCTCTCTGCGGCGCCGAGATGCAAGTAGGAGGACCCATGTGGATGGGCGAGTTGGCCGAAGCCGGCTTCACCAAGGCCATGGCGGAGGAGGCCGAGGCCCTTGAGCACCTGGCCGACTCCAGGGCCGCAGGCCTGGTAGACCAGGTGAGGGCCGAGATCGGGTACGGTCCGGGCTTCTATGAGATAGATAAAGTATGCAGCTTGGCGGGTGCGCCCAGCGTATCCACGGAGGATGCCCTGAGCAGGCTAAGGGAATCCGGGTTCAGGGTCACCATGGCCCACTACAGTGATAGGGCGATAAAAACCGATGCGGGGATAGAGGAGCTCCGGAAGTTGCTGGGTGGCTAGGCCACCTTGTCGAAGCTCTTGGCGGGGGCGTTGCAGATGGGGCACTTCTCTGGGGGTTTGTTCTCCACCGTGTTGCCGCACACTTTGCAGACGTAGAATTCGACTTGAGGGATATCTTTTTTCTGTTTCAGGGCATCGGCCGCCTTCTTGTAGAGCCCTGCGTGGATCTTCTCCACCTCGTTGGCTATATTGAAGCTCCAGCTGGCCTGGTTCTCTCCCTCCTCCGCGGCGTCTGCCAGGAACTCGGGGTACATGGTCTTGAACTCGTAGGTCTCCCCTTCTACGGCTTCCTGCAGGTTCTCAGCCGTGCTATTGATGCCGCCCATGATGCGCAGGTGGTTGTGGGCGTGGACGGTCTCAGCCGCCGCGGCGGCCCTGAACAGCTTGGCTACCTGGGGGTAGCCCTCATCTTCTGCCTTCTTGGCGAAGGCCAGGTACTTCCTGTTGGCCTGGCTCTCCCCGGCGAAGGCCGCTTTCAGGTTCTCCTTGGTCTTGGTCATTTCTATCACAATGAATGATTATTCGGAATGGTGGCGTATAAACTGGACAGACTAAACCTTCATTAACCGCAGCCGTGTCTTGAGCATTGAAAAATGTCGAATCGTTGGATCCATGAGCGGAAGAGCGACTACTACCATCTGAAGGCGGTGGAGGAGGGATACAGGAGCAGGGCCAGCTACAAGCTCAAGCAGATCCACAAAAAGTTCGGCGTATTCGACAACGCGCGGTATATCCTCGACCTAGGCGCGGCGCCCGGGGGGTGGCTTCAGGTGGCCTCGGAGCTAGCGGCGGACGACAGCCTGGTGCTGGGCGTGGATCTGGAGGAGATAGAGCCGCTGCCGGCAGCCAACGTCATCACCATTAAAGGGGATGTCCGGGACCCTGAGGTCCAAGCCGAGATACTGGAGAGCTTCAACGAGAAAGCGGACGTCATCCTCTCTGACATGGCCCCAGACGTTATAGGCCAGTGGGAGTTGGATCAGTACAGGCAGATCCATCTGGCCCGGATCGCTCTACGCCTGGCGGACAAGCTCCTGAAGGAGGATGGATGGTTCGTCGTCAAGATTTTCCAGGGTGGCGAGCACACACGGTTCATCAGGGAGCTCAAGGACGTGTTCGTGGTCATCAAGAACTACAAGCCTGCGGCTAGTCGCAAGGGGAGCGCCGAGCGCTATATTGTGGCTCACAGGTTGAAGCCTGACAGGAAGCTGCCACAGGAGAAGACGAAAGAGGACTGGTTCCTTGAGGAAGATGAAGGGCCCATTCCGGGGGACCAGCTCTTTGACGAGCCCGAGGAGAGTTAGACCCCAAAATAAGTTAGTTGGTTTAAAGAAAAGTGATGCGGGCTGGTTAAGCGCCTAGTATTGTGCGCACTTTTTCCTCGAAGCCCGCGTCCTTAACCCTGTGGGAACCGTACTGCACCTCTTCTAGGCTGTGGCCCATGGCTAAGCCCAGGAGCTGCAGATAGAACAGCACGGGCGTCTTGAAAGGGATGCCCAGCTTCCTTGAAGCCATCATCTGGCCCGTGTCATATTGTTGGTAGCACTGGGGGCATATTACGGTGACGCAGTCGGCCTCCGCCCTCTTCATGCTCTCCAGCCTGTTCTTCAGCCACGTGTAGCCGTCCTCCTGCTGCCCGTAGGCTCCGATCATCCAGCCACAGCACAGGTTCTTCAGGTCGTACTCGACGCTGCTGGCTCCGGTGGCGGAGACCAGGTCGTCCAGCAGGCGGGCCTCCAACCCGTACCTGTTGGTGAAGTGGCACCCATTGTGGGCGGCCACCCTGAGCCCCTCCAGGGGGACCTTCACGGCTTGACTGATCCTTTTGACCCCTATGTCCTCGTCCAGGACCTGCACGAAGTGCTTCACCTTGGCCCGACCCGTGAACTGGTGACCTGTCTCTGAGAGAGCCTCGTTTACCCTGCTCCTAAGCTCGGCGTCCTCCAGCTCGTCCACCGTGTGCTTCAGTGTGTAGTAGCAGCCGTTGCACAGGGTCAGAATGTCTAGGCCCTGCTCCTCGGCTAGGCTTATGTTTCTCGCAGCTATGGTCAGCCAGGTGAGCTTCTCATGCAGGCTGAAGCCGGTGGGCTCCGGACAGCACGTGAAGCCGCGCACGTCGTGGAGCTCGACGCCCAGCTCGGGAAAGAATTTTCTGGCGACGTGCTCGATGTGAGGAGCCCTAGAAGGAATGAAGCAGCCTCTGAAAAAAGCGTATTTCTTGGTCATCAGGCTTCACCTCCCTCGGCGCATGCCCGCCTAGTCTTCTCCGCGATGATGGCTAGATCAGATGCGTCCGTCTCCTCCAGAGGGGGCAGGCCGAGCCTGCTTCGGGTGGAGTGGGTCATGGATGAGGCCGGGTAGACCGTGCCCGTCTTTATCACGTTATCTATCTCATCCTGGACCAGCTCCTTTGCTAGCGGCCTGAAGGCTCCAGTGGGGCATACCTCAGCGCACTCACCGCAGGAGGCGCACCCAGACTCCAGGAGGGCCTGCTCGACGCCTGAGACGATGGTCATGTGGTAGCCTCGCCCCTCGAAGTTGAGCACCCCGTAGTGCCTGAGCTCATTACAGGCACTGACGCATCGCTCACACAGTATGCACTTGTCGGGGTCGCGGATGATGATCGGGTTTCTGGTGTCGGTCGCCCTGCTGGGCCTGGGCTTGAGGAGCAGCTTTTTCCTGTTGGGCTCAACGCCCAGCTCTTCGGCGAGGCCCAGGAGGACGTTCTCCCCGTTCTTATCCAGCGTTGCCGCGTCCACTGGGAGGTTGTCCAGCAGCAACTCGACGACGATCCGCCTCGATTCAAGCACACGATCGTTTGCGGTCTCCACCGTCATGCCCTTGTAGATGGGTGTCGTACAGGCGGCCTCAAGCCTGTCCTTTCTGCCGATGTCCACGACACATATCCTGCACGCGCCCGTGGGCTTGAGCTTGGGGTGGGTGCAGAGGGTGGGTATGTGTATACCGTTCTCCTGGGCCACCTCCAGTATGGTCTGGTCGGGTCGCCCTGTGACCTTCCTTCCGTTGATGGTGATCTCCAAGCTCATCACCATTCCTCCTTGATGGCCCCGAACGGGCACTTGCTCTCGCATCTTCCACACTTGATGCACGTCTCCGCGTTGATGCTCGCCTTCTTCATGGTCTTACCAGTCTTCGCGTCCTTGTTCGCGGTGAAGCTGATGGCGCCTGAGAGGCACTCCTTGGCGCAAAGCTCGCAGCCCTTGCACAGCTCAGCGTCCACCGTGTACCTCTTCATGAAGTGTTTACACAGGTGCGACGGGCATGTGCCCCCTGTGATGTGGGCGTCGTACTCGTCTCTGAAGTACATGAGGGTGCTGGTCACAGGGTTGGGGGCCGTCCGGCCTAGGGCGCAGAGGGATGAGTCGGCTATCACCTTCGAGAGCCTCTGAAGTGTCTCGATGTCCTCTAAGTTTCCCTCTCCCTCCGTTATGCGCTCCACAACCTCCAGCATGGCCTGCAGCCCTACCCTGCAGGGTGTGCACTTGCCGCAGGACTCGGTCGTGGTGAAGTTCAGGAAGTATCGGGCCAGGTCCACTATGCAGGTGTCCTCGTCCAGGACGATTATTCCGCCGGACCCCATGATGGCGCCGGCGCTCTGCAGCGACTCGTAGTCCAGGGGCAGGTCAAGCCTGCTCTCGGGCAAGCAGCCGCCCGACGGTCCGCCTATCTGGACTGCCTTGAACCTTTTACCGTCCGGGACGCCTCCTCCTATGTCGAAGATCAGTTGTCTTAGGGACATGCCGATGGGCACCTCGGCGGCCCCTGTTCTCGCCACTTTACCGGCTAGGCAGTACACCTTGGTTCCTTTACTCTTCTCGGTACCCACCTTGGTGTACTCCTCGGCCCCCTTCACGATGATGGCTGGGATGTGGGCCAGGGTCTCGACGTTGTTTATGGTCGTGGGTTTATCCCAGAGACCCTTGGTGGCCGGGAAGGGTGGCCTCGGCCTGGGCATAGCTCGTTTCCCCTCTATGGCTGCCATCATGGCCGTCTCCTCGCCGCAGACGAAGGCCCCCGCGCTGAGCATCGGCTTAACCTCGAGGCTGAAGCCTGAGCCCAGTATGTTCTCGCCGAGTAAACCGTACCTCTTCGCCTCTGTTATTGCGAGGGTCAGGTGCTCGGCCATTAAGGGCTTCTCGGCCCTGACGAAGATGTAGCCCTCGCTCGCCCCTATGGCGTAGGCGGCGATGATGAGCCCCTCTATGACCTTGTGAGGGTCCCCCTCCGCCGTGAGCCTGTTCATGAAGGCGCCTGGGTCGCCCTCGTCGGCGTTGCATATCATGTACTTGACGTCGCCCTGAACCTGCCTGCAAAGCTTCCACTTCAGGCCCGCCGGGAACCCGGCTCCGCCGCGGCCCCTCAGACGCGACTTGGAGACCTCCTCGATGACCTTCTCGGGTGTCATCTCCTTCATGACCTTGGATAGAGCCGCGTAGCCGCCTGATACTATGTACTCCTCTATCGATTTGGGGTCTATGACGCCGCAGTTGCGGATGACGTTTCTCTCCTGGTGCTTGAAGAAGGGGAGCTCATTGAGGAGAAGCACCTGTTCCTCACCCATCATCGTTTCCGTCTTCGTCCTGAGGGCGAAGGCTCCGGCCACTGAGCCGCCCAGGTAGGTGTCCAAGAGTTCTTCAACCTTGTCGGGGGTCACGCCGCTGTAGATGGCTGACGGGCTTCCTCTCTTCTCTATCTCCACCATGACCTCGGCGTAGCATGAGCCCATGCACCCTGTTCTAACTAGCTTCGCCGTAGGGTGGTTCTTCGAGAGCTCTTTCTTCAGGGCGTCGTATACCGTCTGGGCCCCCGATGCGAGGCCGCATGTGCTGGTGCCCACGGTTACCCGTAGACCGCCTTTCCCGTACAGGGTCTCTTCTACGGCCGCCAGTTTTCTGGCTCGGCACTCGTCGTCGCTGTGGCACAGAGGGCCCCGTGTTCTGCAGGCTATGAAGTCTGGGCACGGCTCATCGGCTGTGTGGGTGCATTTCTCGCAGCACTTGTCCATAAGGTTCATCGTCGGTCAGCCTCCTCCATTCCATACTTTGATAGTATCCGTCGAACCTTCGCGGGGTCCACATTCCCATAGAACTCCTCATCGATCTTCATCACCGGTGCCAGGCTACAGGCCCCGACGCACCTGACCTGCTGGAGGGTGAATGCGCCGTCCCTGGAGGTGTCCGCCTGCTGGGTGATCCCGAGCTCACTCATTATGAGCTCGTTGACGTCCAGTGATCCCTTGACGTGGCAGGCGGTGCCCCTGCACACTGTGATCATGTGTCTGCCCTTGGGTCGGAGTCTGAACTGGTGGTAGAACGTCGCCACGCCGTAGATGTGGCTGGTGGGCAGCCTCAGGAGCTGTGAAACCCTTTCCAGGGCCTGTTCGGGGAGGTACCCTAACTCTGACTGGATGTCCTGGAGAAGGGGGATGAGCGTGCTTTGCATATTGTCGTGAGTACGATAACGTTCAAAGGCACGATCAACGACGAGTCTAATACTATCAGTTGCCTCAGACATATTCGTCACGTCGGGTTCCTATAATGTGCATTCCATCCATTTTTAAATGTTACAAGCCTGTTAAATTACGCTGAAAAAAAAGAGAATTTGGATTGTGGGCTGGGTTGGTTGTGCTGGGTCTCGTCGACCCTGTCAGGGTCGGGCCCCCATGTAATGATAGAAATATTCGCTGTTAATTGATACCCCCCTACCTTTTTTGCACATCTGGCTCTCCTCTGGAGCGGATCTGATGTGTTGAATGGGCCGTGTTTCTGTGTGGAATGGACGGCGTTTCTGCATAGAATGGGATCGATAAGGCGTGTATCCGTGGCTCCTTTTGGCGAGGGGCGGCCGTTTCCGGTTCATCTTGCTCTACCCCCTCCCCCCTCCCGAGGGCTCCTGCGCTGGTGCGGTGGGTGTATCGTTAGCTTGGTTGCTTATACCGTCCTAGAGGGTATAAGGCGGAAAAAAAAATTCCATCTCATGCTTTATGCTTTTCCTCGGTGAGATATTACCGCGTTCGGCGAACATGAAAAACATGGTTTCTCGAAAACCTCATTATTCTATGCGTCTAATCCATGGGCGTGGACTTCGATAAGGTTAGAGGCGACTTCCCTGCGTTGAGGGAGTGGACTTATCTGGATAACGCCTTCGTTGGGCTCATGCCTAGGCAG
>DATKWY010000294.1:0-3252 GCA_035529295.1 Candidatus Desulfaltia sp.
GGAGGCGGTCACCTGGAGCGTCGGCATGGACAAGGTCAAGGAGGTCCAGCAGTACGGCGACGCCCTGGTTACCGCGTGCCCCTTCTGCTACCTCACCTTCGAGCGGTGCCAGCTCATGCAGGAGAACAACCCCAACCTGCCGGTGCTGCACATTCCCCAGCTCCTGGGCCTGGCCATGGGCATTGACGCGGACGAGGTGGGTCTCAGCCACAACAAGGTGGGGGCTAAGGCGGTGGCCGAGAGGCTGGAGGGATAACCATGGCTAAGCTGAAGTTTGGGTTCTACTGGGCGGCCAGCTGCGGAGGCTGCGAGATCGCGGTCCTGGACGTGGACGAGGCCATACTGGAGGTCCTGGACGTGGCCGAGGTGCTGTTCTGGCCCGTGGCCATGGACATCAAGTACAAGGACGTGGAGGCCATGCCGGACGGCCACATGGACGTCGTCTTCTTCAACGGCGCCATAAGGAACAGCGAGCAGGAGCACCTGGCCAAGCTGCTCAGGAGGAAGGCCAAGTTCGTGGTGGCCTTCGGCTCCTGCGCCTACACAGGCGGGATCCCGGGACTGGCCAACGTGGCCGACAGGGAGGAGGTCTTCGACAGAGTCTATCTCTCGTCACCCTCGACAGTCAACCCGGAGAACCAGGTGCCCCAGACGGAATACCATGTGCCCGAGGGCAAGGTGCACCTCCCTGTCTTCTACGACACCGTGGTGCCTCTGGACAGGGTGGTGGACGTAGACTATTATCTGCCAGGGTGCCCGCCCCCGTCGAGCCTCGTGCTCAACGCGGTGAGGGCCATAGCCTCCGGTAACCTGCCCCCCAAGGGCTCCATATTGGCCCCGGAGCTGGCAGTGTGCGACGAGTGCCCCCGGAAGAAGGAGGACAAACAGATCACGGAGATCAAGCGCATCGTGGACCACGTCCCGGAGCCCGAGAAGTGCCTCCTGGAGCAGGGATTCATATGCATGGGCCCGGCCACCAGAGGCGGCTGCGACGCCCGGTGCATCAAAGCCAACATGCCTTGCACAGGCTGCGGCGGCGCGCTGCCCGGAGCCATAGAGCAGGGCTCGGCCATGATCTCGGCCCTCTCAACCATACTAGGGCTGGCTGCGGAGAAGGAGGAGGGCTTCGACTTCGAGGAGCTCCTCGCCCAGCTGAAGGACCCCGTGGGCACCTTCTACAAGTACTCGCTGGCTGACAGCATCATCAGCAGGAGGATCAAGAAATGAAGACTATAACCATAGACCCCATAACCCGGCTTGAGGGCCACGGCAAGATAGAGATATTCCTCAACGACAGGGGGGACGTGGAGAACGCGTACCTCCAGATACCGGAGCTCCGCGGCTTCGAGCGGTTCTGCGAGGGACGCAGAGCCGAGGACATGCCCATCATCACGCCCCGCATCTGCGGCGTCTGCCCGGTGGCCCACCACTTCGCGGCCACCAAGGCACTGGACGCCGCGTACCACGTGGAGCCCACGGAGACGGCGAAGAAACTGAGAGAGCTAATGAACTGCGGGTACTACATCTACGACCACACACTCCACTTCTACTTCCTCGGGGGCCCAGACTTCGTGGTGGGCCCGGACGCGCCTCCAGCGGAGCGCAACATCTTCGGCGTCCTCAAGAAGGTGGGCCTGGACGTGGGCAAGGAGGTCATCAAGCACCGAGCCTACGGCCAGAGGATCACAGAGATACTGGGAGGCAAGGCCACCCACCCGACGTGCGGCGTCCCCGGCGGCATCAGCAAGGGGCTGAACGAGGAGGAGCGCCAGAGCATCGAGGACATGGCCAGGAGCAGCGTAGAGTTCGCCAAGTTCACCCTCGGCGTATTCAACGACATCGTGCTGGCCAACCAGAACTACGTGGACCTCATCCTCAGCGACCCATTCCAGCTGGACACCTACAACATGGGCATCGTGGACAAGAACAACCACGTCAACTTCATTGACGGCGACATAAGGGTCACCGACCAGCGGGGCAAGGAGTACGTCAAGTTCGGGGAGCAGGAGTACCTGGACCACGTCTGCGAGCACGTGGAGCCGTGGACCTACAGCAAGTTCACTTACCTCAAGAACGTGGGCTGGAACGGTTTCACGACCGGCCCGGAGAGCGGTATCTACAGGGTGGGCCCCCTGGGCAGGCTCAACGCCGCGGACGGCATGGCCACGCCCCAGGCCAACGAGGAGTACAAGCGCATGTTCAAGACCCTGGGCGGAAGACCGGTACAATATACTCTGGCCTTCCACTGGGCGCGCCTCGTAGAGCTCCTCTACGCGGCGGAGCGCGCACTGGAGCTGGCCAAGGACCCCGGTATCACGGACACGGACCTCAGGAACCCGGTGGGCGAGCCCGGCGAGGGCGTCGGCATCGTGGAGGCGGCGAGGGGCACCCTGATCCACCACTACAAGCTCGACGAGGAGGGCCTCGTGAAGAAGGCCAACCTCATCGTGGCCACCACTAACAACTACGCCGACATCTGCATGAGCATCAGGGACGCGGCCAAGGGCCTGATAAAGGGCGGCAACGTCAACGACGGCCTCCTCAACATGGTGGAGATGAGCTTCAGAGCCTACGACCCCTGCTTCGGGTGCAGCACCCACGCCCTCCCCGGGCAGATGCCCCTAAAGGTCAACATATACGACAGCGACAAGCAGCACCTAAAGACCGTGCAGAGAGGCTAAAACTAGTTGAGGACCCTCGTCATCGGCGTGGGCAACCTCCTCAGGTGCGACGACGGGGCCGGCGTCCACGTCGTCAACCGCCTGAAAACTGAGGCACCCCACATCGACGCCGAGGACGTGGCCATGGGGAGCATAGAGATCCTTGAAGCCATGAAGGGCTACGACAGAGTCATCATAGTGGACTCGGTGAAGACGGGCGCAGAGCCCGGCACAGTTTTCCTCGTCAACATAACCGGGGGCGACGAGCCCCCCGTCATCGGGTCCAGCCACGGTGTGGACCTGGTGACCACTCTGCGCCTGGGGGCCGCCCTCTTCCCTGAGGAGATGCCCGGGGAGCAGATCATAGTAGGCGTCGAGGCGGGGGACATCACCACCCTTAGCGAGGAGTGCACGCCGCCCGTGGAAGCCGCTATAAATAGGGTCGTAGAAGAGATCATCTCACTCGTGGGTTAGCAGATGCGGTCGGCGGTAATCCTCGCAGGAGGCTCCTCCAGGCGCCTCGGATACGATAAGGGGCTCAAGCCTCTGGCAGGTAAACCTCTCGTATCCTACGCCGTTGACGCGCTGAGGC
>DATKWY010000295.1:0-5390 GCA_035529295.1 Candidatus Desulfaltia sp.
CCCCATTTTTTCCCTGAAAGTTATTAAGTGGGCTCACATCTATTCCTTGAAACACTATGGCAATTCCACCGGACATAGAGATTGCTCAGAGTGCTAAACTCAAGCCGATCATTGAGATCGCTGCGAGCCTCGGGCTCAAAGAAGACGACATAGAGCTTTATGGTAAGTATAAGGCCAAGATCAAGCCCCACGTCCTCACGGACAGGAAGGACACGCCTGACGGTAAGCTGATCATCGTGTCAGCGGTCACCCCCACCAAGAGCGGTGAGGGCAAGACCACCATGGCCGTCGGCCTGGCTCAGGCGATGGGTAAGCTGGGTAAGAAGAGCATCGTGGTTCTTCGCCAGCCCAGCCTCGGCCCAGTCTTTGGGATTAAGGGAGGCGCGGCAGGGGGCGGCTACGCCCAGGTCCTGCCCATGGAGGACATCAACATCCACTTCACGGGTGACCTCCACGCCATCACTGTGGCCCACGACCTGCTCACCAGCCTCATGGAGAACCACGTGTTCAGGGGCAACGACCTGGGCATAGACATGAAGCAGGTGATGTGGAAGCGGGTGCTGGACATCGAGAGCAGCTTCCTCCGTAACATCGTCGCGGGCCTCGGCGGCAAGAACGACGGCGTGCCCTACGAGACTGGGTTCGAGATCACCACGGCCTCCGAGATCACGGCCATCCACGCCATCAGCAGCGACCTCATGGAGATGAAGAGGCGCATGGGCGAGATCACAGTGGCCTACACCAAGAAGGGTGAGGCCGTCAAGGCCAAGGACATAGGCGGCATAGGCGCCATGGCCATCCTTCTGAAGGACGCCGTGAAGCCCAACCTGGTCCAGACCTTGGAGAACACCCCGGCCATCATCCACGGCGGCCCCTTCGCCAACATAGCCCACGGCTGCCCCAGCCTGTCCGCCATCAAGACGGCCCTCAAGCTCACGGACTACGTCATCGTGGAGCCCGGCTTCGGCGCGGACCTGGGCATGGAGAAGTTCTGCAACATAGCGTCTAGGGCTGGCGGCCTGAAACCTGACCTGGCCGTCATCGTGGCCACCATCAAGGCGCTGAAGCGCCACGCCGGCGTCAAGTACAGGGACCTGAAGGAGCCTAACCCCGAGAAGGTGAGGGAGGGTCTACCCATCCTGGCCAACGAGGTGGACAACGTTAAGAAGTTCGGGCTGCGCGTCGTCGTCTGCATGAACCACTTCTACACGGACGCCCAGGAGGAGATCGATGTGGTCCTGGACTGGGCCAAGAAGGAGGGCGTACCGGCTGCGTTCACGGACACCGTGCTGAAGGGCGGGGCCGGCGGCAAGGAGCTGGCCGAGGTGGTGCTCAACGAGGTAAAGAAGGGGAGCAGCTTCCACTACCTCTACGACCTGGAGATGCCCGTGGAGGACAAGATCAGGGCCATCGCCCAGGGCATGTACAAGGTGGCGGACATCGAGCTGAGCTCCGAGGCCCGGAGCACCCTCAGGAAGATAGAGAAGCTGGGCTTCGACAAGATGCCCATCTGCATGGCCAAGACGCCTCTGAGCCTCACGGACAACGAGGACATCCACGGGATGCCCCCGGAGGGCTACATCCTGCCCATCAGGAACCTGAAGCCCGCCACGGGCGTCGGCTTCATAGTTGCCTACTGCGGGGACATCAGCACCATGCCGGGGCTGCCGTCAAAGCCAGCCAGCGACGACATGGACATCGACGAGAACGGCGTCATCAAGGGGCTGAGCTGAGATGGCCACCATACTGGACGGACGTGCGACCACCGAGACGGTGATGCAGGAGCTGGCCGCCCAGGTGGCCGAGCTCAAGAAGAAAGGCGTCACACCGGGCCTGGCCCTTGTCCTCACGGGCGAGGACAAGTACAGCGCCCGCTACGTGGGCATGAAGGCGAAGAAGGCTGAGGAGCTGGGCCTGTACGCAGAGTTCCACCACCTGGAGAAGACCACCCAGAAGGAGCTAGAAGCCCTCATCCACAAGCTGAACAAGGACCCCAAGATCCACGGCATCATGGTGCAACTGCCCCTCGCCGAGGGACTGTCAGAGCTGGAGACAGTGGACGCCATCGATCCCAGGAAGGACGTGGACGGGCTGTGCCCCAACACCCTGGGCAGGCTGCTCATGGGTGAGGAGGCGTATATGCCTGCGGGCGTCGAGGCCATCTTGGAGCTCTTGAAGAGGTACGGCATCGACCCTGAGAACAAGCACTGGGTCGTGGTGGGGAAGTCCAACTTCCTGTCCAAGCCCCTGGCCGCTGTGCTTGCCAACATGAAGCTCCGCGTAACCGTGGTGGGCGCCAAGTGCCCCCACCTGGCTGAGCTGGTGAGGCAGGCCGACGTGGTGAGCACCGAGATGTTCACCAAGCACGGGGTCACCGGTGACATGCTGAAGAAGGGTGTCGTGGTCATCGACAACGGCAACAACTACGAGGGCAAGAAGGTGTTCGGGGACGTGGATGCTGAGGCCGCCATGGAGAAGGCGTCCGCCATCACCCCGGTGCCGGGGGGCGTGGGCCCAATGCTCATAGCCATGCTCCTCAGGAACACGGTGAAGGCGGCCGCCAAGGCAGCCTAACCCCATTCAACAACCAGTTTTTAACTGAGTTTTTGATTTACTGTGTTCTCTGGGCTCCGGAGCCAGGAGGAGAGTCGTCTCACCGAGGAAAAGTGTGAAACATAAGATGTTTTTTTTTCGCCTTATACCATGTAGCACGGTATAAGCCACCCGGAGCCGCAGGGGGGGATAGAGCAAGATGAACCGGAAACGGCCGCCCCACGCTAAAACACGTCAGGCGCGGCGCAGAGAGCACTGATGTGCAAAAAAGGTAGGGGGGTATCGATTTTAGGAGAAAAAAATCTCCTAAAATGAGGCCTGCGGTCCGGCACCACGATGAAGAAACTAAAACCCTCTTCTTGCTGAACCCTTCATGATTTAAATTCCAGTTACCACTCATATTCTCCGATAAGAATGGCTCGGATGGATTCCCGGCGCGCCCGCCGCATGATGCAGCAAATGGGTATGAAAATGGATGAACTGGGGGACATCAAACGGGTCATCCTCCAGAGCGACACCAGGGAGATAGTCATCGAGGGGCCTGCCGTCACCAGCATGAACGTCCAGGGCCAGAAGATGTACAACGTCGTCGGCGGCAGAGAGACCACCCGGAAGCCTGAGGCGGCCCCCGCTGAGGAAGTGGCTGAGGAGGCTCCCCCCGAGATCCCCGAGGAGGACGTGCTCCTGGTGGCCCAGCAGGCCAACGTGAGCATGGAGAAAGCCCGCGCAGCGTTAGAGCAGAGCGGCGGAGACCTGGCCCAGGCCATACTGATGCTGCAGACCCGGTGACCAACGGATATTCACATTGAGCAGAAATTTGCTCTGTAAACATCCAAGACGGAAAAATAGTTGGGTTTGACGTAGTTAATGGTTATTTCTGCTTGATCTCTTTCTCGAATATCAGCTCAAAGTAGTCAGGCACACCGCCGGCCCGGACGGACACCGAGGGCGCGAATATCTGCACCAGCCTCCAACCCTCCTTGGCGTACTGTTCGACAATCCTGTGGTGGTCCTCCTTCGGCTTCTTTGTGGCCATCCAGAACCCCTCCAAGTCTATCTTCACAAACTTGTACTCGTACAACCTATGTTACACCTCTTGCTGTGGGTAAAGGTTCGTGCATATTTAATCGTTCTTCACATAAGTTACGTAGTTACCAGCTGTCAACTGAAACATCAGCGTGAGTGGGGCCGAACTTGGCCTGCGCACACCCACCAACGGGTATAAATAACGCCGCACTCTTTATTGGGACAATTCATTAGAACATTAATTGTTTAGTCCGGTGGCCCAAGTGGATCTGAAGGTACGTTTCAGCGGCGGAGTGGTGGTAGAGTACGGAGACCAGGGAGTCGTACTCGATCCTACCCGCAACACCCACAGCTACCCGACCTTCGTCACCCACGCCCACGCCGACCACGCCGCGGCCTTCAAGCACCCCGAGCGCACCAAATACGCCACCACCGAGACCCTGCGGCTCCTCGAAGCAATGGGGTGGAAGCGCCTGGAGAACCTGGAGCCCGTCAAAGCGGGGGCAAAGGTCACCCTCGGCGACATAGAGGTCCGAGCACACCACAGCGGCCACGTCCTAGGCAGCGTCATGTACGAGGTCAACACCCCAGGGGGCACCGTGCTCTACACGGGGGACCTGTGCACCGAGACCACCTTCACCATGGACCCAGCCCCGCCCGTGGACTGCGACATCCTCATAGTGGAGACCACCTTCGGTGCCCCCATGTTCAGCTTCCCCAAGCGGGACGACGTGGCCGTGGAGATATACCAGTGGGCTGTGAACACGGTGCTCGGCGGCAGGATACCCGTCTTCAAGACGGACAGCATAGGCAACGCCCAGGAGATCATCAGCATCCTCAACCAGTACACCAACCTCCCCGCGGTGACGGCCAAGAGCGCGACGCCCGTAACGGACGTGTACAGGGAGCTTGGCTATAACCTGGACAGCGTAGACGCTAAAAGCTCGGAGGGCCTGGACCTCATAGACTCGGGCAAGTGCGCCATCGTCACCCCCAAGGGCAGCAAGCTCACAGCCGGCAACACCGAGGAGGCCCTGGCCTCGGGCTGGGCCGCCATCATGGGCAAGAAACGGACAGCGTTTCCCCTCAGCGACCACGCCGACTACCGGGGCCTCATGAGCTATGTGCGCAGGTGCAAGCCCAAGCGGGTGCTCACCTTCCACGGCGGCAGCATGACCAAGGACTTCTACAAGCACGTGAAGAACAGCCTGGGTATACCGGCGGCGCCTCTCACCAGCCGCGTGGAGACCATCATGGGGCCCCTCATGAGCAACGAGAGCCGCATCAAAGCGTGCAGCCGCCAGATAGTGCGCACCATAAAGATACCGGGCTTCTTCTATCAGCCGTCGTGGCTTGCCCGGGAGATGAGCCGCCAGGGATTCACCCCCGGGGAGACCGAGAACAGCATAGAGTACCTGGTGGAGAGAGGGATACTCCGGGGCACTGAGGACGGGGTCTGCCTCAGCTAGGTGGTGCCCTCACGCCAGCTGCTCATGTACTTGAGCTGCTGCCCGGTCAGCTTGTCCACGCCCACGCCCATGGACTCAAGCTTCAGCCTGGCCACCATGGCGTCGATGTCCGAGGGCACATCGTAGACCCCGGCTGTCAGCTTGGGCCCCTTCCACAGCCACTCCGCTATCAGCGCCTGGTCCGCGAAACTCAGATCCATCACCTCGCTGGGGTGGCCCTCCGCCGCGGCCAGGTTCACCAGCCTGCCCTCCCCCAGCAGGTAGATCTTCCTGCCGTCCTTGAGCCTGTACTCATCCAGGTCTGACCGCATCCTTCGCTTGCCCTTGGACAAGGCTTCTAGG
>DATKWY010000296.1:0-3081 GCA_035529295.1 Candidatus Desulfaltia sp.
AGACGGCGCCGCCCAGGCCCCCAATTACCTGGTGCTCCTCCACGGTTACAATGGCTCCCGTCTCCTCAGCGGCCTTCACCAATATGCCCTCATCTAGAGGCTTGATAGTGTGGATGTTCAGAACCCTGACATCCAGACCCTTCTCCTTGAGCATCTCGGCGGCCTTAAGGCAGTTGAGCACCAGCATCCCCGACGCCACCAGAGTCACGTCTCCGCCGTCCCTCATGACCTCACCCCGGCCCAGCCTGAAACTGTAGGGCTTCTCCAGGTTAGGCTCTTTCTCCCTGCGGAGCCGCATGTACACGGGGCCACTGGTCTCCATTATGGCGTCTAGGGCGTTGACCGTCTCCTCCGAGTCGCAGGGCATCACCACCTTCATGTTGGGTATGACCCTCATGATGGCTATGTCCTCCAGTGCCTGGTGGCTGGCGCCGTCCGCCGCGCAGCTGAAGCCCCCGTGGCTGGCCACCAGGGCTACGTTCAGCTTGTCGTGGGCCACCACGTTCCGGATCTGGTCCCATGCGCGGCCCGTCTCGAAGATGGCGAAACTGCTGGTGAAAACCCGTTTGCCTCCCAGGGCAAGGCCGGCGCTGAAGCTCACCAGGTTCTGCTCGGCGCTCCCCACGTTGAAGAACCTCCGGGGGTAAGCGTCCGCGAAGCCTCGAGTCATGGTGGAGGCGGAGAGGTCCGCGTCCACGACCACGATGTTGGGGTACTTGTCCCCTGCCTTGGCCAGCCACTCCCCGTAGGCGACACGCGTTGCCTTCATGCTCAACTCACTCAGCCTCCAGCTCCCTCAGGGCTTGGTCAAGCTGTTCCTTGCTGGGGGGCTTACCGTGGAACCCGGCCACATTCTCCATGAAGCTGACGCCCTTACCCTTCACCGTTTTGGCCACTATGACCGTGGGCCCGTCCTTGTGCTCCTTGGCCTTCCCGAAGGCTTGGAAGAGCTGGAGGTAGCTGTGTCCGTCCACCTCCAGTACGTTCCAGTTGAATGCCCTCCACTTGTCCGACAGGGGGTCCAGGCGGACCACGTCCTCGGTGCACCCGTCTATCTGCAGCCGGTTCCTGTCCACGACGGCTGTGAGGTTGTCCAGCTTCAGGTGAGGGGCCAGCATGGCTGCCTCCCAGACCAAGCCCTCGTCGCACTCGCCGTCCCCCAGGAGGCAGTAGACCCTGATATCTTTTCCGTCCAGTTTGGCTGCAGCAGCTATCCCTGTGGACACGGAGAGCCCGTTGCCCAGGCTGCCTGATGAGACTTCCACGCCTGGTGTCTTCAGGGCGTCCGGGTGGCCCTGGAGGCTGCTGCCGAATAGCCTGAGGGTGTGTAGGCTGCTCTCGGGCAGGTATCCGCACTCGGCCAGCACCGTGTAGAGGGCTGGGGCGGCGTGGCCCTTGCTGAGGATGAACCTGTCCCGCATGCTCCACTTGGGGTCGCCGGGGTTGTGCCTCATCTCGTTGAAGAAGAGGGTCAGCAGGATGTCCACGGAGGAGAGGCTGCCCCCGGGGTGCCCCGAGCCCGCCTCGTAGATGCTGCGGAGGATGTCTGCGCGGACCTTTCTGGACAGCGCCTCTAGTTCGGGTACTGTGAGACTTCTGATGCTCATTTTTTCACCGGACGGGAATTGTTAATTAATGGTTTGGATGCTATAAAGCCTTCTGAGGCTCCTCCACAATCTTGCTTCTTACTTATCAAATACATGGGGTTATCCTCTCATGGTCAATGTGACCTTGATCACCGAGCCCGGGCTCTGCAGGGCGAGCAGTGTCTCCCCCAGAACGTCTTCGGCGGCCTTGTCGGCACTCACCATTAGGGTTCGGCTGCAGGTGAAGCAGCTTCTGCGGGCCACCATGTCGCGGGGGTGGCCGTAGGTCAGGTCAGGGTGGCCTCTCCCCGCCACGGTGAACCTGTGGGGGCCCGCCTCCAGGGTTAACGTGATGACGGTGTCGGGGTTTCTGGCGGCCTCCTTGAACTCGGATGGTAGATCGGCTAGAGCCATATCGGCGCCCACAGCGGCTACGCAGTCGCCCCTGGTGGACACATGGGGGTCCCTGGTGACCATGAGGGTTGTGCGGTGGCTGCAAATGATGTTGGGGTGGCCCCGGGCCGTGAACTCCAGCACGAGACACTGGGCGACCACGGCTACAGCCTCAGCAGATCAATGAGGCCCTTCTTTATTAGGCCCCCTATGCCTTTGTCGGGCTCTTTCCTAAGCTTGTAGAGCTTCAGGTCCTCTATGCCCTGCCTTATGTCCTCGCTGATGAAGTGGAAGGCAAAGATCCCCCCCAGGATTCCTACCAGAAACATGTAGTTAACCACGGGTAGGGTCCTCTGGAAGGTGTACACGAGGGCCAGGCCGATGAGGGCTAGGTGGCTGCGGCGGAGGTTGCTGCGGTGCCGGTAGATGAAGGTGGCCGCCTCGCTGAGGATGTAGCCCAGGCCGAAGCCAACCAGGTTCACCCAGCGTAGGATGCCGCCCAGGAAGATGAGGGCACCACTGATGAGGACGCCGGGGAACTCCACCTGCCTATTAAAAGGTATCTCGGTGAACGTGTACGCCTTCCTGATGAACTTGGTCCTACCATACTTCCGCAATTTCCAGCTCAGGTTCCAGTCCTCAGCCCTCTTGGCGGAGGCGTAACCCGGGGACCTCAGGTAGACGTCCCGCCTGTACGCCATGTTGGCGCCCTGGAAGAGGTGGAGGGTGCCCTGGATTAGGGCGCTCATCCAGCAGTAGAATCTGCTGAGCTGGTTCCTGTTGAGGGGCCTGACGGCTCCGCCAACGGCCACAACCTTGGGGTCAGTGAAAGGCCGGGTGAGCTCCCTAAGCCAGTGGGGCGGGGCCTCACAGTCAGCATCCGTCGTCACCACTATGTCGCCCTCTGCCTCCTTGGCGCCCAGGTCCCTCATCTCGGCGAGGCTGTACCCTGGCTTCACCAAGACCCTGTCGCAGTACCTTCGAGCGATCTCGGGGGTCCTGTCGACGCTGCCGTTGTCGATGAGTATGAGCTCCGCCTGCTGGTCTTGGCGCCGTATGCTTCTGAGGCACCTCTCGATGCCCTCCTCCTCGTTCAGGGCGG
>DATKWY010000297.1:0-3309 GCA_035529295.1 Candidatus Desulfaltia sp.
TCGATGCCGTTCATGGCGTCCAGGCAGCCCTCCACGAACCACTCCTGGTAGGGGCGGGGGCTGGCCGGGAACGTGCCCCCCATGATGATGAGGTCGATCTTGTCAACGGAGTGGCCTATGGCGCGCAGCTGCTCGATGCGGCTCCGCACCTGAGCGCCTGGGTCAAACTTGTTCTGGGCGCCCCTCATGGCGGCGGGCTCGTGGCCCGTGTAGCTCTGGGGGCTCCCCGCCTCCGGGCCGCCCGGGCAGTAGGCGCACCTGCCGTGGGGGCAAGGGTGCGGCTCTGTCATGACGGCAACCACGTTGACGCCGCTGATGGCCCGGGACGCCTTACGCCTCAGCAGGGGGATGAGCCGCTCCCGCTCCTCGGGCCTCAGCGCCGCTATGATCTCCGAGTTTCCGGGAATCCTGCCCAAGGAATACTTCCGTGTGGCCCTGTACTTGGCCACGTCCAAGTCCTCCCTGGTGGGCTCGTCAAGGCCTAGAAGCGTCTCAATGATCTCTCGGAGGGCGGCGTCCAAGTCGAGTCAAAGGGAAACAGGTCCGTTAAAAAGGTTTTACTCAGCTCTTACGAGAGCCTCGCTCACCCGAATAACCTCGAACCCTGGGTTGATCTCGGTGAACATTTGGCGGTTATCCTCGTATAGATCGTGCAGCCTCCCGTCTTCTGTCACTAGGGCGTCGGCCTCGTGGACAGACGAGGCCATTATAATGCAGTCAATGTAGTCGGTGATCTGCGCCCTTAAACCAAACGCCGTCCTCTGGACATGTGTAAGTATGAAGGGCACCTTGGTAACATCTGGGCGCATGTTTATCGATTGTATGGCCGCCGTCACTCTGTGTGGCTCAAGTGCACCACGGGACACGAGTCTAGCTCCCTTCGCTGAGAGCTCGAAGAAGCTTATATCGGATACACTGACCCTGTGCCCTATCGAAAGCAGGTCGAGTATCGATGCTCTCGGGACACCTCTAACGTCCAGCCCCATTAGGGGAAACAGGTAGGTTGAGTCCAGTAGCAGGTTCATTCCTCGGCTCGCCTGGACAGCTCGCTCCTGAGGTCTCTCAGCTCCTCTAGGGTGACCTCCATCACGGGGGGCTCTGACAACAGCTCCTCCAGCGTGGGGACCGGCTCCACCATGAGGACACCCCGGTTCTCCCTGTACAGTACGCGGGTGTTAGGCTTCAGGTTGAGCCTCTCCCTGATCTCCTTAGGTGGAAACAACTCCCCTTTTGACCCCACTTTTCCAACGGACCCCAAGGCATGCACCGAGTAAAACAATGTTTTTCGAGTGAAATAAACTTTACCGAAAAAGTTACAGGATGGTGAGGCTCTCGATGTCCCTGGGGTAGTAGGTGAGCCACTCGCAGCCGTCCCCGGTCACCACCAGGGTGTCGCTGTGCCTGAACCCGGCGTACCCCAGCTCGTAGACTCCGGGCTCTATGCTCACCACCATCCCCGGCTCCAGGGGCTGCGGGTTCCCCTGGTCCAGGTAGGGGGGCTCGTGGCCCAGGAGGCCCAGGCCGTGGCCCGAGTGGTGCCGGACCAGCTCCCAGTAGCCTGCGTCCGTGATGACCTTGTTCGCGGCCTTATCCACATCGGCGCAGGTGTTCCCCGGCTTCAAGGCGTCCGCTGCCGCCTCCTGGGCCCTGCACATGACCTTGAAGAGCTTCCCCATCTTGGCTGTGGGCTTCCCCACGATCATGGTGCGCTCCAGCTCCGAGCCGTAGCCCCCCATGTCGGCCCCTGCCCCCGTGACCAGCACATCCCCCTCCTCGATCATCTTGCCGATGCTGATGCTGTGAGGCATCGCAGACTTCCAGCCCACCTGGCCCCTGTACCCGGCACCGCAGGGCCTGCCCTTCAGGGTCTCGTACTCCGGCCCCAGGGTCTTCTTCATTATGCTTGACGCCTCAAGTGTGGCCATGAGGCTCACCTCGGCGTCCCAGAGGCCGGGCCTGGTGTACTCCTGGAGGAGCTGGTGGGCAAGGTTGCCCCACTTGCAGCTCTCCCTGATGAGCTCCACCTCCTCCTCCGACTTGAGCAGCTTCACGTCCCACATGTACTGGTCGTCCTTCACCAGCTCGGCCTCCTTCAGCAGGTCCTTGAGGGGCGTGCCCACGTACCCCATGGTGCCCCCGGCCCCAGCCGGGTTGTCTGTGCCTATCCGGGCCTTGCCGAGGCCCCTGTCGGTGATCCACTGGGCGAACCGCTCCATGGGGTGCTTCTCCCCGGGGTAGTCCAGGTATGTGAGGCAGTCGCCCACGAGGGGCGTCTGGTGGCGCAGGTGGTCGGCCTCCAAGAGGGGCCCCATGAATGTGGGCTTACCGTCGGGCTCCACCAGGAGGGCGGCGGGCCGCTCCGTGACCATGTGGTAGAAGTGGCTGAGGTAGAAGATGCTGGTCCCGTTGGTGACCAGGTACGCGTCCATGTTCTCCTGCAGCATGTGTTCTCGGAGCTTCTCCAGCCGCTTCCCGTACTCTCTCCAGCTTATCCTGAGCTTGGGCATCTCTAGTCAGAGAAAACTGGGGTTTAGGAGATAAAACATCATCGAGGGGATAAAGGTGGGTGCGCCCCGCTAGTGGGGCTGCTTCTTCAGCTGGTCCAGCGGTGGCTTCAGATCCGCGGAGATGGGACACCTGTACTCGCGGCCCTTCATCTGCCTGGCCCACTCGTCCTTCGCCCTCTGGAGCAGCTTCTTATCCGACAGCAGGTCGATGACAGTGCCAGCCATCACCTTGGACGCGAACAGGGTGCTCTTGTGGCCTATGCTTGTGCCGTTGCTGGCCGTGTTCTGCCAGCTGTGGCCCGCCGCGCCCACGATGGTGTACACGGTCCTGAACTGGACAGTGGGCATGTTCCAGGCCACGTCGGCCACGTCGCTGCTGCCGCCCCCCTTGGTGCCCTCGCCGATGGGGTCGTATACCCTGGTGTTGAGGTCCACGTCCATGAGGTCCATGGCGTCGGGGAGGCTGCTGCCCATCAACCCCATCTTCTTCTTCTCGGGGGGAATGGTCTTGGCCATCTCGGCGGCGAACTCCTCCTCTTCCTCCGTGTAGGTAGGCGCCCCCACCAGCCGCATGTTGGCTATGGCGGTCTCCCCCAGGACGCGGTTCTCCATGCCGTTGTGGACTCCGCTCAGGAACGTGACCTTGTGGGTGGTTCCCACCATCTTGTCCGCCCCCTCGGCGATGTCCAGGAGTTTCCGGTAGTAGATGTCCACCAGCTCCCGCTCCGGCGCCCGCACGTAGTACCAGCTGCGGGCGTAGGGGGGCACCACGTTGGGCTCGTGGCCCCCGTCCTCCACCACG
>DATKWY010000298.1:0-4774 GCA_035529295.1 Candidatus Desulfaltia sp.
ATGTTGATTAAACTCGAAAAGAAAAACATAATTACTATAATTACAATAATTACTTATAAAAGGGGTGAGAAAAAAAATTGTATTTTAAAGATAAATTAGTGACCTATGGACACCAAAAATTAATGAAAACAGGTGACGAAAACGTCGGTTGACAGGCTCGATCTACAGATAATCAGATCCCTCAACAAGAACGCCCGAAAACCCTACAAGGACATCGCCAAGGAGCTGGACGTGAGCGACACCACAGTCCGGAAACGGATGCAGAAGATGCTGGACGAAGGCATAATCAAGCAGTTCAACGTCCTGTTGGACTACCACAAGATCGGGAGAATCATCAAAGCCTTCATAGGCATAAGGCTGAACCCGTCCCGCCTGAAGGACGTGGTCAGCCACCTGGAAGATAACCCCGACGTGCAGGTCCTCTACAGGACTACGGGGAATGTGGACCTGTTCGTGGAGGTCATCTTCAGGGACATGGAGGAGCTCAATGCCTTCCTGGAGAACGAGCTGAACGTGGAGGGAATCACAGGGACAGAGGTGACCATAGTCATCGGCCCTTACAAGAGGTGCCCGTGCACGGGGCTCTAGCCGTTCACCCTATTTTTTTCTTGGCTTAACAGTCAGAGTGATCAGGCCTTCCTCGTCCGTGCTGGCGGCGAGTTTGACGCTGAACAGGGTGTCAAGGTATCCCCTCATGAAGGTCAATGGGACGGCCAGGTGCTCAACCTTGATCTCGTCGCCCTCCAGGGTGAACTTGCCCCAGCCGTAGTTCTCCAGCTCGTTGAGGATGACGCCCCAATTGTCGGGGGCGCTCAAGTCTAGCTCGTGGTCGAAGACGTCCAGGGCCTTCCGGTTCCTGGCTATCATGCTTGAGACGCTGTAGAGCTTGGAGTCGCTCATGGTGCTCAGCACGTCGTCCATGATGCCCTGGGCCACTATCATGACCCTCTCCTGCCCCACCCTGTAGACGTAGGGGAACCAGTCCTGCATGTTCAGCTTCTGGAATATCCTGAGGGCGGCCAGGACGGCCTCCTCCTTGCTGTCGATCCTCCTGCTGTTCTCCAGGAAGCCCAGATAGTTGTACAGGCTCTTATCGAGGCAGACTGTCAACTCGTACTCCTGTTTCTTTGTGTCAAATACACGCGTCTTTGGCTGTTTCGAGTCCAAGCCAAGGGTAACTTGTTATCAGAGTTTATTAAATCTGGGGACTGGTTCCTAAAGCTTTGACCAGACCAGAATGGGTGCCGTGAGGATACAGGTTCCTCACTTACGCCTTGACTCTCACGATCTCTGTGGTCCCGGGCTCCCTGAACCCGTAGCCGCTGTGCTTGATCTCCAGAAGCACATAGTCCGGGTGGTCCACTGTTGCGAAGTAGTCCTTGGCCCACTCCACCTCCCGGTGCAGACGCTCCCTGGCCACCGGGTCCTCCACGACGCTGGCGGTGCCTTCGCCTCTGATGAATCCGTTGGAGCCGTTCCTCTGAAGTGGCAGGTAGTACTCCACCTTGGGGTTGTCCCTTATCTGTTTCAGCTTCTCGGCGTTGACACCGCCCCGGGCCCCCGTGATAACGTAGAACCGTTTATTCAGCGTGACCAGGGACACGGGCCTGACCTTGGGCTGGTCCCCCTCAGCGGTGGCGAGGTACACAACTTGCTGGAACCTGAACCAGCTCTCCACATCCTTGACGGACACCATACACCATATGCCCCCGCTGGACCCTACTAAAGGGTTTCAAAGCAACCTTCATGAAAAAACAGGAGCCATCTATGAAAACCAGAAAAAATAAGGGAGACTTAGGTGTCAGTGGACTGGATGAAGAGGCTGGCTGAGGCAGTCTGCGGCAAGGCGATCATGGTGGAATCAGAGGAGGAGCCCACCCCCGAGGCGGTCTGCCTGGCCTGCGGGGTGGACCCCTGCCCGGTGTACGCCCACTACCTCTACGCGGCCACCCACTACAACAACCCAGGGTAGCTCAGCAACCTTCAAATACCGTCCACCTGTATGGAGACTCTGCCCAGTGATCAAGGATGAGCTCAGGTAACACGACCCTCGACAGATTCAGGTTCCAGCGGATGCTGGAGCAGCTGGAGGAGCTTGAGGGCCGCGGCACCGAGCTCGTAACCGTCTACATACCGCCCAGCAAGCGCATCCACGAGGTCATGACGGACCTCAGGAACGAGTACGGCACAGCCGTAAACATCAAGAGCAAGACCACCAGGAAGAACGTCCAGGACGCCCTCACCAAGGTCATGGAGCGCCTCAAGCTCTTCAAGGACATACCTGAGACGGGGCTCGCAATATTCGCGGGCACCATAGCCAGCGACCAGCTGGGCGTCGGAGACATGCAGACCTTCACGGTCATCCCCCCTGAGCCCATCAGCATCTACTACTACAGGTGCGAGCACAGGTTTCAACTTAACCCCCTCTTCGAGATACTGGAGCACGAGGACACCTTCGGGATACTGGTGATGGACGCCAAGGACGCCACCTTCGCGGTGCTGAAGGGGCAGAGGGCCGACATCGTGAAGGATATTTCCAGCGGCGTCGCCGGTAAGACACGGGCCGGCGGCCAGAGCAGCAGGCGCTACGAGAGGCTCAGGGAGATGCACCTCAACGAGTACTATCAGAGGGTGGGGGGATACATGACGGATATATTTCTCAACGTCCCCAACCTCAAGGGGATCATACTTGGGGGTCCGGGCCCCACCAAGGAGGATTGGCTCAAGGGCAGCTACCTGCACCATGAGCTCCGGGACAAGGTTCTCACCACCGTGGACACCGGGTACACGGGCCACGAGGGAGTCAAGGAGGTAGTCAACAGGAGCCGCAGCTTCCTAGAGCAGGTCAGGTACATGCAGGAGCGCAAGGTGGTCCAGGAGTTCCTCAAGCACCTGGGGGAGGATGACGGCTTGGCAACCTACGGCGAGGAGGAGGTCATCCAGGCCCTCAAGAGCGTGAACGTGTACACTGTGCTCGTCTCGGACGAGATAAAGCGTTGGTACGTGACCCTCACATGCAAGAGCTGCGGCTACAAGGAGAATAGGGTCGTGGATATGGCGGAGTGGGACAGCTTCGAGCAGAAGCTACCCGAGCTCAGGTGCTTAAAGTGTGGAGAGGGTATGTACGAGGTAGCGGAGAAGGAGGACCTGATAGAGGTGCTGGTTAAGCTTGCCCAGACAGCCGAGGCCAAGCTGGAGGTGGTCTCCACCCAGACCGAGGAGGGGGAGATGCTCTACAGGAGCTTCGGGGGCATAGCGGCCATCACCAAATACAGGGCCTACTAGCCGAGACGCTCCTCCAGGTAGTCGTCGATGAGTTTGTCCACGTGGCCCCAGTCCCTGTTCTCGCTGAAGTCTTCTCGCTCCTTCTCGGTGGTGGGCAGTGTCTCGAATTGGCACTCGTCGTGGCCCAGGATCATGCACCTGGTGTGGACAAGTTTGCTGGACGGGTCCGCGGCCATGGTCTTGGCGGGGTCGATGAAGCAGTACATGCTGCCCAGCTCGGGCTCGCCAAGCTCCAGCATGATCTTCCCCAGCTCGCATAGGCTGGGCTTGCCCTCCCGGCGCTCCCAGAAGCCGTACCTGGGGAGCCCCTGGTGGCCCTGCTTGGTGCGCTCGGCCACCATCTCCCCGTACCGCTTGATGCTGTCCAGTATCAGCTGCTTGCCCCGGTCCCAGCCGTACTCCTCCACCATGGTCTTGGCGTAGGCCAGGTGTAGTAGGGCTAGGCGCTGGGTGACGACCTTAACCTCGTTCTCGGCCTCGGTTAGAGGCACCGTCTCTTCGGTCATAAAATCAAATGAAAGGGGGATCGGTGGAAGATAGGGTTTCCTAGACGGTCACGGTGAACCCGATGTCGGGGTAGCCCTCCACCTTGAGGCCGCGGCCCTGGCCCTCCACGAGGACCAGCTCCTCGATCTTCAACGTGTCCAGGATATCCTGCTTGCCCAGCTTGATGTGGCCCAGCTGCTCAGCGGGGGCGTATACCTCCGCCCTCTTGAGGGGTGCGTTGAGGCTTATGCCGGCCCTGTTCTTCTCGCGCCGCATCTCCCTTATGACGGCTATCACCATGTCGCCTGTCCTCTCGGCCTCCTCGTCCACCTGGGACTCGTCGTACTCGGGCCACGGCGAGACGTTGATGCTGGTGTCGGGGTCGTACATGGTGCGCCACATCTCCTCGGTGAGGTGGGGTGTGATGGGGGCCATGAGCTTCAGCATAGACGCCACAGTGGTGTACAGGGTGTGCTGGGCAGCTATTTTTCCGTCGCCGTCGCCGTAGAGCCGGGTCTTGGCGGCCTCCAGGTAGTCGTCGCAGAAGGTGTGCCAGATGAAGTTCCTGGCCGCCTCCGTGGCGTTCATGAAGTCGCACGCCTCCATGGCCTCCGTCGCCCGCTTGATGGTCCTCTGGAGCTTGCTGGTGATCCACCTGTCCAGCAGCCGGGGCTCAGCGTCCATGGCCGGGTCATAATCCTCCAGGCGCATGCTGGCGAACCTGCACGCGTTCCACAGCTTCCTCATGAAGCGCCACCCGTACTCCACGTCCTCCCACCTGAACGGGATGTCGGTGCCCGTGCTGCCTCCGGCCGCCGCCCACTGCCTGGGGGCGTCGCACCCGTGCTTGCTGAACACCTCGGGTGAGCTAACGAAGTTGCCCAGGCTCTTGCTCATCTTGCGGCCGTCGGCGCCCAGCACCATGCCGTTGATGAGCACCGAGTCGTAGGGGGTCTCGTCGAAGAGGGCCAGGTGCCGCACCATGAGGTAGTAGGCCCAGGTG
>DATKWY010000299.1:0-2345 GCA_035529295.1 Candidatus Desulfaltia sp.
TGGACGTGGTCAAGTACAGGGCCACGAGGAAGTACGCCTTGGGCAGGATTCCCGGCAACTCGGAGATCATAGCAGCGCTCAGCCCCGAGGAGCGGGAGCGGCTTATCCACGTGCTCAGGCGTAAAGCTTCCCGGGCCATAAGTGGCGTCAACGTGGTTGCCGTCATGACGGAGCCGTACCCTTGCCCCCACGGCAGGTGCGCCTACTGCCCCGGCGGCCCGGAGGCGGGGAGCCCCCAGAGCTACACGGGCCACGAGCCCGCGGCCATGAGGGGCGCCCAGAACATGTTTGACCCAGGCGCCCAGGTGCGGAGCCGCATCGATCAGCTGCGCGCCATAGGTCACACCGTGGACAAGATCGACCTCATCATCATGGGGGGCACTTTCCCGGCCAGCCCCCACGACTACCAGAAGTGGTTCGTGAAGGGCTGCCTGGACGCCATGAACGGCGCCGAGTCGGGGAGCCTTGATGAGGCCAAGCTCCGGGCCGAGTCCTCAGAGATCAGGAACGTGGGGATAACCGTGGAGACCCGGCCCGACTGCCTGGCGCAGCAGGACATCGACGCCATGCTGGGCCTGGGGGTGACCCGCGTGGAGGTGGGGGTCCAGAACGTGTACGACGACCTGTACAGGCTGGTGGACAGGGGCCACACGGTCAGGGACGTGGTGGACGGGACCCGGCGGCTGAAGGACTCGGCCCTGAAGGTGTGCTACCACATGATGCCCGGGCTGCCGGGCTCAACCCCTGAGCGGGACCTGGAGGGGTTCCGCAGGGTGTTCGAGGACCCAGCTTTCAAGCCTGACATGCTCAAGATATACCCGACCCTGGTGGTGAAGGGCACCAAGCTGTACGAGTGGTGGAGGCGCGGCGAGTACACGCCCCTGGCCACCGAGGAGGCCGCGGAGCTGGTGGCCCGGGTAAAAGAGATGGTGCCGCCTTGGATCAGGATCATGAGGGTCCAGAGGGACATCCCCGTCCACCAGATCGAGGCCGGCGTGGACAAGAGCAACCTCCGGCAGCTGGCCCAGGAGAGGCTCAGAAAGCGCGGCTCAAAGTGCCACTGCATCAGGTGCAGGGAGGCGGGGCACAGGGCCAGGGAGGGCGTGAAGCCCGAGAGCCTGGACGTGGTCCACAGGGTCTACGAGGCGTCGGGGGGCGTGGAGGACTTCATCAGCGTGGAGGACCCAGAGAACGACGTCTTGGTGGGTTTCCTCAGGCTCAGGCTGCCTTCGGAGGAGGTTTACAGGCCCGAGATCACCGTGGACACGGGCCTGGTGCGGGAGCTCCATGTCTACGGGAGCATGACTCCTGTGGGGGCGCCCGGCTTCGAGTGGCAGCACAGGGGCTGGGGTGAGGCCCTCATGGAGGAGGCTGAGAGGGTGGCCGCGGACCGGGGCATGAGGCGGATGGTGGTGATGAGCGCCCTGGGCACCAAGGAGTACTACCGGAGGCTGGGCTACGTGAAGGACGGCGCATACGTATCTAAACCTCTGTGAGATGCGTTTTTATCCCGAGCCGTGTCCCTAGTCTGGGGGAGCGCATTGTACACGGTGGTCTACCAGTACCGGATTCCTAAGGAGAAAAGCATAGAGTACGTGAAGCTGGAGAAACAGGCCATCGACATATACTTGGAGCTGGGCTGCCTCAAAGTCGAGCTGTACAGAGACGAGAAGGACCCCCGGAGGTGGCTGGAGATCAACAGGTTCAGCGACGCCGACCACTACAGGATGGTGTCATCGGCCATCAGGGAGGACCCCCGGATCACGGATCTCTGGAACAGGCTTCAGGCGCTTCTGGGCCCAGGCAACTATAGGCCCACCAAGCGCACCTACCTCCAGATGATCTGACCACGCCTATTATTAATCGGAAGAGAGTAAACTTCTCTGATTCACATGACTGAGGACAGGCTCACCGGGTACCGCGGAAAGCTGCATGAGGCTCTCGCCGGGGCGGGAGCGGAGATAGGGGATAAGCTTGCAGTGGAGGTCAACAATCAGCGGTATGAGGGGAGCCTGATGCCCAGGGTCGAGAGCTACGACGACAGGCACCTCATCATCAAGATTAAATCGGGGTACAACATCGGTGTCGCCTATTTCCCCGGAATGAAGATAGAGAAGGTTGGCGTGGCGCCGAAGCCCGAGTTCAGGCAGCCACCGCTACCCCAGGCCAAGCAGGGGTTGCCCAGGGTGAGCATCATCAGCACCGGGGGCACAATCGCCAGCAGGGTGGACTATGTGACTGGCGGCGTCGTGTCTGCCATGACCAGCCGCGACCTCCTGGGCATAGTGCCGGAGCTGACGGAGGTGGCTGACGTGGAGGCCGATATCCTGTATAGCGTCTTCAGC
>DATKWY010000300.1:0-13502 GCA_035529295.1 Candidatus Desulfaltia sp.
ATGCCTGGCCAGCTGCACCGCCAGGGGATCAATTTCTCCCTTTACCCCATGGAGCACTATGATCCTGGGCTTGAAGGGGCTTATCTTGACGGCTATCATGGGGGACCTGCCCCTGCTGACGCCGCTGAACACCAGGGCCCGCTCACTGGTGGTGCCGAATATCCTGTAAAAGTCTAGGCCGCTCAGCATCTGGATAGCCTTGATGCTGTCCACTATGGTGTATCCGAATACGTCCTGTTGGAGCCTGTCCTCACCGGCGTACACAGTGCCCTTGACGGCCTCAACGATGTCGGTGATCTGGACGGGGGCCATGAACTCCCGGATGTCTATGAATACGTCGCTGGGGTCCAGGGTGATCCTGCTCAGCTGCCTTATGTACTGGCCGCCCCTGCCCTCGTCCAGCTCCAAGAGGGCCTCAACGTAGCGCTTTACGAAGCCGCTGCCCGGGCTCCTCCTGCGCCCGGTCTCGTAGTCGCTTATGACGCTGGGGCTGAGCCCCAGGGCGTTGGCTATCTCTATCTGGCTGATGTTGAGGAGCCCCCTCCACTTGCGCATGGTCTGCCCGGGGACGTTGGATAGCACTATCTCGCCGGCTATCCGTTTGGCCAAAGTGTCCCGGGTGGGGCTGTAGTTGGACATCAACCATGATCAGTGTACCACGGCTTTAAGTGGATCGAAAAAAAATTGGGGTTGCGCCCAATCACTTGGCGGGCTTGAGCTTGACGCCGCAGACGCTGCACTTGCCCTCCGCCGTGATCTTGGGCTGCTCCTTAACCTCTTTACCGCATATTCCGCATTTTGGTATGGTTTACACCTTGACTTTTATGTGCATCCACAAATAAAAATACTGGGTTACTCTTAAAAAAATATAATTAACCCCTTTTTCATCGATAAACACACACAAAATCGGTTTACCTTAATGTATTTAGATAAATAATGGGAAAAATGGTTAAAATGTACGCACCCCCATTTTTCGCACATAAATACCAGAAACGGGGACGGTTCTCCACTGCTCCCTTTTATTCCGCTGCTCCCCATAGAAACATGGTATGGTTAACTTAAAGCCGGGTGACGAGGCCCCCGACTTCACCCTCCCCGACCAGGATGGCGGGCAGGTGACGCTAAGCAGCTTCAGGGGAAGGAGCCACGTGGTCCTCTACTTTTACCCTAAGGATTTTTCGCCGGGATGCACAGCCCAGGCCTGCGGCTTCAGGGACACCTACGAGGACTTCACGGATCTGGATGCCGTGGTCATCGGCGTAAGCGGCGACACTGTGGAGTCCCATAAAAAGTTCGTTGAAGACTACCTGCTCCCCTTCACTCTCCTCAGCGACAGGGACGGCGTGGTGAGGAAACTGTACGGAGCCACCAAGGGGTTCGGGCTGCTGCCGGGGAGGTACACCCTAATCATCGATAAGAGGGGCGTCGTGCTCCATGTGTTCACCTCTGAGACCAACATGGGTAAGCACGTGGAGGAGGCGACCCGCATCCTCAGGGAGCTGTAAGGCTAGCTCCAGGGCGTCACGGCCGCCTTCATCAGGAACAGGAGGCCACCAAGCCCCACGTTGATGATGGGGTAGAACCAGTACACGGACGCCACGGGCCTGTTGAGGGCCAGCACCCCAGCAACAAGTAAAGGGTAGACCAGGGGCAGAAACGATAGTGGGCTGCCCTGGCCTAGGCTGAGGGCTATGAACGCTAACGCGGACCACGAGGCCAGGCAGAGCATGAGGGCCATCCTCTCACCTATGAACACCGCGGTGGTCCTGACGCCCGTGGAGGCGTCGAAGACCACGTCGGGTACAGCGGAGAAGAGGTGCATGGCGAAGGTGTGGGCGAAGGCGGCCGCCAAGACCGGCGTCGGCGGCAGCGCCCCCGCCACCTGGTAGTATGCGAAGACCCCGGGCAGAGCGTACAGGTAGTTGGAGGAGGAGTCCAGCAATGGCCTGGCCTTGAACCTGAGGGGCGGGGCGCTGTAGAACACGCTTAGGGAAAGGAAGCCGAGGAATATGAGGCGCTCACCGTTGCTCCCCTGGAGGGGGACCAAGACCAGGCTAAGGGCGAGGACAGCTAAAATTAGCCTCCGCAGCATGTCACGCTCGCCCTGCTTGACCCTGTACTCCCTCTCATCCTTCTTAGGGTTCAGCAGGTCCGTCTCATAGTCGTAGAGGTCGTTGACGCCGTACAGGAGGATGTTGGCGGGGAACAGGAAGTAGATGAAGTAGATGAAGAAGGCCGGGTTCAGGAGATCCAGGTACCTGTCAGCCCCCCATATGCAGCCCACCGTGAAGGGGCCCAGCAGGTAGAACCAGAACCTGGGCCTGCTCACCCTGTATGCTAGGCTGAGGTGCTCCCTTAGGCTCAACGCGGTCACAGGAATAGGGCGTTGTAGCCGATGACGGACACTATGCGGGGGATGCTGGGCTTGACCTTCTTGGCGTACACTATGAAGGGCCTTCTCTCAATCATATTGGCTGTCCACTTGTACATCTCGCTGGCCGTCTTGATGGGTATCAGGTACCGCTTGGGTATGTAGCGGAACCCCTCCTCTGCGGCCGTCTGCCACTCGCGGTACCTCTGGATCTGGCGACGCATGAACCGGGTGAACCCCTCAGGTTTCAGGATCGTCTCCCCGGGTTCCAGGCTCTCCAGGCCGTTGATTCTGTACTCGTGGCGGGGGAAGTAGTTGCGGTCCAGCCACAGGTCCTCGTTTATGTCCCGTATGAAGTTGACGTACTGCATGGCGCGGCCCAGGAGCCTGGCCGAGGTGTGGCTGTCCTCGTGGAGGCCCAGTATCCGGGCCATCATGAGGCCCACCACCTCCGCTGAGCCATACAGGTATGTCTCCAGTATTTCCAGGGTCTCGTAGCTGCGGATGTAGAGGTCCGACTCCATGCTGTTCAGGAATGATTCCACCCAGGCGGGGTCAAAGTCCCTCTTCACCATGAGCTCCCGGAAGCTGTCTATTACCAGGTCCCCGGTCTTCTCGTCGTTAAGCGACCTCTCGTAGAGCTCCCTGAACCCGTAGAACTCCTGCTTCATCTGGGGCAACGTGTCCACGTAGTCGTCGGCCTTCCTCACGAAGCTGTAGAGCCTGTAGACGTCGTCCTTAACCCCGGGGGGGAAGAATAGGCTGCTGTAGAAGTAGGTCTTGCTGCCCTGCTTGAATATTCGGCTCAGTACAGGGTTCAACCGCCACGATCAACTCCCTGCTGCTTCTCTATGGATTTGGCGAGGACCTGGCTGCTGATGAGGCACATGGGCATCCCTATGCCGGGGTGGGTGTAGTGGCCCGTGTAGTAGAGGTTCTTCACCTTCCTGCTCCTGTGGCTGGGCCTGAAGATGGCTGTCTGTAGCAGCGTGTGGGTGAGGCCCAGGGCGGTGCCCTTGTAGGCGTTGTAGTCCTCCTTGAAGTCGTTGACCGCGTAGATACGCTTCACGACCTCGTGGCCCCTGATCTTCTCCCCGGCAAGGGCCTCCAGGTGGGCCATCAGCTTATCATAGTACCTTTCCCTGATCTCGGGGGTGTCCTCCAGGTTGGGGGCCAAGGGCACCAGAATGAACAGGGTCTCGCCGCTCTCAGGTGAGACCGTGGGATCTGTTTTGCTCGTTATGTTGATATAGTAGCTTGGGGTCTCGGGCCACCTAGCCTTCTCCGGGTCGAAGACGGACTCGAAGCCCTGGTCCCAGTCCTTGGTTAGGAACAGGTTGTGGTGGAGCAGCCGGGGGAGCTTCTTGTCTATGCCGACGTACAGGACCAGGGCGCTGGGCGCCATGATGCGGCTCTCCCAGTACGCCTCGTCGTAGCTCCGGTACCGTTCCTCCAGGAGCTCCAGCTCGGCGTGGGGGTAGTCGGCGTTAACCACCACCAGGTCGGTCTCGTAGGTCTGGTCCCCTGCGACGACTCTCCTGGCCCTTTTCCTGAGGACGTGTATCTTCTCCACCTCCTGGTTGTACCTGATATCGACGCCGTGCTCCTCGCAGAGGCTGACCAGGGCGCCCACAACCCTGCCGATGCCTCCCTCGGCCGGGTACCAGACACCCAGCTTGAAGTCCACGTGGTTCATTATGTAGTAGAGGGCGGGGGTGTTGTGGGGGCTGCCTCCGATGAAGCCTATGCTGTACTCCAGTATCTTCCTGGACCGGGGGTCCTTGAACCACTTGCTCACGTAGGTGTCGATGTCGCTGAAGAGGGGCAGCTTGAACCCCTCCAGCGCTAGTTTACCGCTGAAGAGGTCCCAGACCCTGTCGTACTCCCGGTAGAGCATCTCGTCCATGGAGAGCCTGTAGTGGCGCTCGGCCTGCTCAAGGTACTCCCTGAGCTTCTCTCCGCCCCTCTCCTCGAAGCCGTCGAAGAGCCTGAGGTTGTCCTCCAGGCTCGCGGACACGTCTGTTATGGACTCGCCGTCGAAGAAGATGCGGTAGCTGGGGTCGATGCGTATCAGATCGTAGTAGTCGCTGGGCTTCTTGCCGAACTCTTTGAAGAAGTTCTCGAACACGTCTGGCATCAGGTACCAGCTGGGCCCCATGTCGAAGGCGTAGCCCTTCTCCCTTAGGACCCTGGCCCTTCCCCCGGGCTGGCTGTTCTTCTCCAGGACAGTGACCTGGTGGCCCTGCTTGGCCAGGAGGGCGGCGGCGGCTAATCCGCCGAAACCGGCTCCCACAACAGTTACAATCACATTGCCCTTCAGTGAGCCGCCATTAAAATACCTTTACAATATATACCATATAGGGACTTTGCCTTGAAACAGCTGTGGGATGCCTTTTACAGCCGAGGACCCATGGCCGCTCTGGGCGCCACCTTCTTAGGTTCCAGCTACTTCATGACAAGGTTCTCAGATGTCCCTATCTTCAGCCAGGCCGCAGGCGTCTTCATAGTCGCCATGGCGGCGCCCTCCTACGCGGCGCTGGTCTTGTGGAGGGGAGCGAGAAGGGGTTCAGCGGCTCTCGTTGTCTTGAGCGTCCTTCCCGTGCTGGTGGAGGCGGCAGCCATCTTCACCGGTTTCCCCTACGGCGAGTTCACCTACTCTGGCAGGCTCGGCTACATGGTTCTGGGCGTTGTGCCATGGTCGGTGGCCTTCGCTTACCCTCCCATACTGCTGGGCTCCATGGCCTACGCCAGCAGGCTCAGGGGGGACAGGCTGGGCTTCTCGGCCCTCTCAGCAATCGTCAACGTGGCGGTGGATCTGGTTGTAGACCCGGGGACCGTTCACAGCGGTTTCTGGAGCTGGGCGGAGCCTGGAGCCTATTTCGGTGTGCCCGTCGTGAACTTCCTGGGCTGGCTGCTCACCGGGTTCCTGTACGCCAACGTATTCTACTCTTTAACGGGTGGCGAGACCCCGATGGACGTGAGGGTCTCAAGCAGCCTGTTCCTCATCCTGTGCTTCTGGGCCGGGTACCTGTTCTTTAATGGGCTGCATCTCCCGGCGGCGCTGGGCCTGGCTGAGGCTGGGCTGCTTCTAAGAGAATACGGTTAAAGAAAGAGGGGTGTGGCTACCCGCACTTGTCCAGGAGCTGCTGCCACCTCAGGTCCACGCCGTCCTGGATGGCCTTCAGGATCTCCTCGTTGCGCTTGGGCCTGAACAGGTGTCGGAATCTTCCCTGGGTCTCCAGGTACTCGGTGACCGGCTTCTTGGTCTCGGGCCGCTTGGCTATGGATGCGCTTGGGCCGCTGAGCTTCCAGATGGGCCTGCCCTCCACACGCTCCACCTCGAAGAGAGGGAAGATGCATGTCTGGGTGGCCAGCCTGGCTATAGCTATGGTGTCGCTGGTCTCGTACCTCCACCCCCTGGTGCAGGGGATTATGGCGTGAAGGAACTTGGGGCCCACCGTGTCGAAGGCCTTCCTGCTCTTGTCCAGGACGTCCTGGGGCCAGGCCGGGTTCAGCGACGCCGCGTAGGGTATCTCGTGGGCCACCACGATGTCCATGATGGGCTTCTTCCACTCGGTCTTGCCGGGGATGACTCGGCCCGCCGGGCTGGTGGTGGTGCTGGCCGCGAAGGGCGTGCCTCCGCTGCGCTGTATGCCCGTGTTCATGTACGCCTCGTTGTCCATGAGCACGTAGGTGAAGTCGTGGCCGCGCTCCAGGGCGCCGCTCAGCGCCTGGAACCCTATGTCGTAGGTGCCTCCGTCGCCCGCGTAGGCGATGACGTTTAGCCTATCGTACTTGGCCAGGGGCCCCTTGCCCTTCCTCCTCTGGGCCTTCCAGGCGGCCTCGATGCCGCTGGCATTCGCCGCCACGTTCTCGAAGGCGACGTGCAGCCACGGCACGTCCCAGCTGGTGAAGGGGAATATGGTGGTGGCCACCTCCAGGCAGCCCGTGGCGTTGGTGACGATGGTGGGCCTGTCCGCGGCGGCCTTCATTATCATGCGGCCCACTATGGGGTGGGCGCAGCCGGCGCAGAGCCTGTGGCCGCTCACCAGGGTGTCGGGTATCTTGGCGGCTTCCTTCATGGTCAGTCTTCCGCTCATCCTACTCACCTCGTACTCCTATGTAGCTCATCAGCTTGGACACCTTGCCCGCCTTCTTGTTCGTTAGGAGGCTGCTGTAGATCTCCCGGATCATGGTGGGGCTCACGTCTTTACCGCCCAGGCCGACCACGTAGTTGGCCATCATGGGCTTCTCCTGGTCGTGGTAGTAGGCGGTCATGATCTCCTCCATGAGGGGGCTGGCCGGTGCGCCGAAGCTGATGCACTTCTCCATGACGCCCAGCGCAGGCACGCTGCCCACGGCCTTCTTCAGGTCCGCGACGGGGAAGGGCCTGAAGAGCCGGAGCTTTATCACGCCGGCCTTGACGCCCTCCGCCCTCAGCTCGTCCACCACGTGGCGGACGGTGCCCATGGCAGACCCCATGCCTATGACAGCCACCTCGGCGTCGTCCATCAGGTAGGGCTCCACGTACTCGTAGCTGCGTCCGCTCACCTTGGCCCACTCCTTCTCCACGTCCTTGATGAACTTGAGGGAGTCCTTGAGGGCCTCCACCTGGTGCATCTTATGCTCGAAGTAGAAGTCCTGGAGGTCCAGGGGACCCATGGTGAGGGGCGCGTCGGGGTTAAGCCTCAGCTCGGCCTCGCCCAGGTGGCCCTCCACATTTATGAAGGGCCTCTCGCCGACGAACTTCTGGACCACCTCGTCGGGCAGGGTCATGACGTTCTCCATGGTGTGGCTGAGGGTGAAACCGTCCAGGCACACCATGACGGGAAGCTGTATCTTCAGGTGCTCGCCGATCCTCCAGGCCGTGACACTGGCGTCGTAGACCTCCTGGGCGTTCTCGCAGTAGATCTGTATCCAGCCGCTGTCCCTAGCGCCCATGCTGTCGCTGTGGTCGTTGTGGATGTTGATGGGGCCGCTGAGCGCCCTGTTGGCCACTGCCATCACTATGGGCAGCCTTAGGCTCGAAGCTATGTAGAGTATCTCCCACATGAGGGCCAGGCCGTTGGCCGCCGTGGCGGTGAACGCCCTGGCGCCTGCCGCTGAGGCTCCTACGCTGCAGCTCATGGCGCTGTGCTCACTCTCCACGGCCACGAACTCGGTGTCCACAATCCCGTCGGCCACGTACTCGCTGAAACGCTCAACAATGATGGTCTGGGGGGTGATGGGGTACGCGGCCACCACGTCGGGGTTGACCTGCTTGGTGGCGTAGGCAACAGCCTCGTCACCGTTCAGTCCCATAAGTATCTGCTTCGCCATTACTTTCTCACCATCTCTATCGCCTTCACTGGGCACTCCTTGGCGCAGATGCCGCACCCCTTGCAGTAGTCCAGGTCGGGCTCAGGTGAGCCGTCCTCCTTGACCGCTATGCAGCCCTCGGGGCAGAGCATGTGGCACAGGTTGCACTTGACGCACTTGGCGTGGTCGATCTTAGGCGCATCCACGCCCCAGTCCCCTGTCTTGTAGTCCCTGGAGGACCTGTAGCTTACGGCGCCCTTGGGCAGCTCCTTCCACGTCCGCTCCTTACTCAACCCTTCCTCGCCTCCTCATACGCCTTCTTAACCAGCTCGGCGTTAAGCTCGCTGATCTTACCCTCGAACCGCTCCTTGACCACCGCCAGGAGGCTATCCAGCTTGACGACGCCCGTGGCCTTGACAATGGTGCCCAGCATGGCCGTGTTGGTGATGGGTCTGCCCAGCACCTTGATGGCCAGCTCCGTGGCGTCCACGGTCCAGGTCTCCACGTTCTTCAATCCTAGCTTCTTCCTGACGGCGTCTGCGGACTCGCCCGTGTTCACTATCAGCTTGGTCCCCTTCTGTATGCCCTCGGCAACAGCCGGGCCCAGGAGGGTGGGGTCAAGGACCACGACGACATCCGGCTCGTAGACGCTGCTGTGTAGCTGGATCTTATCGTCGCTGATCCGCGTGAAAGCTGTGATGGGGGCGCCCGCGCGCTCAGGCCCGAAGGCGGGAAAACTCTGAATGTTCTTCTCCTCCTTCAGCCCAGCCTGGGCCAAGAGGAGCGAGGCCGTCCAGGCTCCCTGGCCTCCACGGCCGTGGAACCTGGCCTCGTAAATCTTACTAGTCAACCGCTTGAACCTCCAAGATAGTGGGAGGGGATTATATTAAACCGTGCCGGTGGTCATTTTCCCAGTCTTACACGAATCTCGTTGAGCTCGTCCCGCTTCCGTTCAGCCATCTCTGCGGCGGCCTCCGGGTACCTGCCCCAATCCATGCCCAGGGCCTCGTAGGCGAAGATGATCTCCCTGGACGAGGACACTATGAGGCCCTCGCCGCTGCTGTTGGCCCCCAGCCTCAGCGCGGTGACGGGGTCGCCTCCCTGGGCGCCCAGGCCTGGCGCCAGTATGAGGCTCTCCTCTCCTATGATGGCCCGGATGTCGCCTAGCTCCTCGGTGGCGGTGCACCCCACCACGTACCCGTTGCTGCCGTGGCTGTAGGCGTCCTTGGCCAGGCGGATGTAGAACTTCTCCCCGTCCATGAGTCTGGACTGGTAGTCGTGGGTGCCCGGGTTGCTCATCCTGCACAGGGCGAAGATGCCCTTGTCCCTCTCCTCGGCCCACCTGTAGACGGAGTCCACCCCGTTCTCGTAGCCGGGGAAGGGGCTGAAGGTGACGGCGTCGAAGCCCAGCTGGTCGATCCAGTAGAGGCCCGCGTCCATGGTGGTGCCTATGTCGCTGAGCTTGATGTCCAGGAGCGCCAGGGACCCGCCCTCATGGATCTTGTCCACTATGTCCCGCATGTCCTGGAACCCCATGAGGTAGACCAAGAACTGGGCGTTGGGCTTGATGACGGGCGCGTAGGGCGTGGAGGCCTCTATCACGTTGAGGCAGAACTCCTTGACCGCATCCTTCACTCCCCGCGCCTTCACCAGTTGCGGGGGCACCACCCACTTCTTCCTTATGTGCTGTGTGACGGGGTCCACGCCGACGCACAGGAAGCTCTCCTTTTCCCTGCTCACCCTGAGGTACCTGTCCACGAAGCCTTTTCCCAACATGTCTGAGCTATAGATCGCGTTATGTCTTTAAATCCCCTAGCCCCTATTCATCTTGTAGAGCGTCTGGGGGCCCCGTTTTGAGCACAGAGTCCGACACCAAGAAGCTTCTGGAGTACAGGGAGACCATGGAGGCCAGGCTGGCTGAGCTGGAGCAGGAGATCATCGACGTCAGGAGAGCCATGGCCATCATAGACAAAATGATAGTTGCGGAGGGGTTCAGGACCCCCACGGCTTCACCGAAGAAGGCGGCCGCAGTCAAGTCCCCCGAGATTAACCCCCAGGATGAGCCAACCCCCAAGGAGGGGGAGACCACCTCCATCACCAGCAAGGACGGCGTCGTCCTGGGCAAGCTCAGAGTGGAGGGCAGGAACCTGGTGTTCAGGCCCCAGCCTGAGCTCGGCTTCACCGTGGACATCCCCCCCTTCAAGAGCTTCCTCATGGACAGGGTCCTGGCCAACATGAGAACCACGGACCATGAGAGGGCCGCCAACGGTGAGCTGGACGCTGAGGAGGCCCTCGGCTACGAGGTGAAGGAGGAGGAAGGCAGGATACTGGAGATCACCGTCACCAACTACGGCGGGGAGCGCCGGCTCCGGGAGATAAACAGCAGCCTCCGGTGGAGCTTCGACAAGATGTACGACAAGCTGCGGCAAGGCTGACACAGATGGAGGACCTGAAGAGGAACGCCCTGTGGCTCATCCTGATGGAGACAGCCCAGAACCTACCCATGTACAGGCATCACAAGGCGTATGTCAGGGACAGCATCCTGCCGGAGGAGCCCGAGGTCTCGGCCGAGGACCTGGCCCACCGGCTGGACATAACCCTCGGAGAAGCCATCGTGATACTTGCCGAGCTTAAAAATGGTGGAGCCGACTAGACGACGTACCTGTAGGTGTCGTATTTTCCGGCGGTCTCACTCTTCTGGATGATCCTCACCACGTCACCGGGCCTCGCCCCCAGGATTATGGCTATGGGATCAGTGACCTTGATCCAGGGGAACTGGAAGGGCTCAGCGTGGTACCTCTTCGCCAGATCCTTCTTCTCCTCGTCCCCCACGATCTCGTGGCGGGGCACCAAGTCGTGCTCGAAGATATCGAAGGCGGGCAGGCTCGGGGGTATGAGCTCGATGCTCATCTCGGGGGCCGAACTCCGGGCGCTGTACGTGTACTTGCCGTCACCCACGATGATGCCGCCCTGCACCTCCTCGGCGTCAACGTGTTCCTTCAGGTCCCTGATGTAGCTGATGCCTATGGTGCTCTGGGACATGAGCACGTGCATGATGTACTTCTGGTCGCCCCGGCTCAGACGGTAAACCAGCTTTTCTTCAGCCTTCTCCACGCTGTCCACGTTGAACCCGCGGTACTTGATGATGAGGGCCGCCCTCTTCTCCTCCAGGGTCTTAGCCTTATCCATCTCAGCCATCTATCTCGCCTTCACCCGTTTCACTATGAGGGCCCTGACCTTGCGGAATATCCTGTAGCCGCAGAAGGGACACCTGAAGCTGATGTAGCGTTGAAGGTCATCGACGGGGACCCGCCTGCCGCAGCGGACGCACTCGTAGACGGGGCCCTCCTGGTTCAGGTTCTCCACGTTGGTTTCTTGCTCGTCTGACATACCTAAACGACCCTAAGATTACTGAAACCCCTCTCTTTAAAACATAGCGTCTGCGGGTCGGCCCCTGACGGCTCTTTCAGACGCTATGGAGGTCACAGTCACCTCCATGACCTCCCCCGCGCTGCCCTTAGCGCCCTCTACCAGCACCACTGGCCCGTGCTTCATGGGGTAAGCCACCGTGAGGCGGGGGTCCCTGTCGTAGGGCTCAGCCGTGACCACCAGCAGACGGGTGCCCACTGTGGCCTCCTTCCTGGCTCTGTTGGCTGCCCGGGCGGCCTCGTGGATTCGGCCGCTGAGCCGGTCCCTGGCGGCGGGGGGCCCCGAGGGGCAGCCATGGAAGGCGGACCAGGGGAGGCTCATGAACCTGTAAAGGATGACACGCTCGGCTCCCTCCCTGGCAGCCTGCGTTATGGCGGTCACGGTCCTGTCCACGGTCTCCTCCGTCTGCCCAGGCAGCCCATGGATGAAGTACACGTAGGGCTTGAGGCCGGCGCGCCTCAGCCTCCTGACGGCCCCGTGGCACTCGGCGGGGGTGTCGGGGCGCCCTACTAGGCGGCTGTGGTCGCTGCAGCCTGTCTCGAAGCCTATGCTGACGGGTGTCCCCTCCAGGTACTTGCCCAGGATGGTGGCGGCCCTCTCGGTCACCAGGGACGCCTTGATGTTCTCTATCATGATGGAGACAGAGCTATCGGAGACCTCGTCTATGGAGTATAGGGACTCGAACAGGCCCTCCAGGGCCTCGTAGTTGGGCTCCGGGCTGCGTGGGTCCGTGAGGGGCTCGGGGTCCACCAGACGGTCCCTGCCGTAGTCCAGGAACCCGGGGGCGCTCAGGACCACCCTGTGGACTCCGCGGCTGACCAGCCCCTCCACCTCCCCTTGGATCAGGTGTTCGGGCTTGCTTCTGGGGGGCCCGTAGAGGCTGGGGACGCTGCAGTAGCCGCAGCCCGGGGGTATCCCCACGGGGCAGTCGTACCGCTCCGTGAGCCCGCCGTCGGTGCACCTGTCGCACCCGGTGCACTGCTCTCCCAGGGGTCCGGTCCTGGCCCTGTTGTAGTTGCTGCACCCGCGGACAACCTCTACGTAGACCCTGGCCGCGTGGTGGAGCGGGTAGTCCTCTATGACCCGTGTGGATGCCGGGTACTTCTCGAAGACTTCTCTGCCCTGAACCGGCCTCAGGGGGTTAACGCTGATCTCCTCGCCTCGGGCGTAGGCCAGGCCCCTTATCTCCCCCAGTCTCTCAGGGTCGAGCCCCACCTCAATTAGCTCGGAGAGGGCGGCCTCACCCTCCCCCAGTACAGCAGCCAGCGCCCGCGTCCTGCCTATAATTCTCTCTGGCTCGCTGGCTGCCGGGCCCCCCACGAGTATGGGGCCATCGTGGTGGGCGCGCCACAGACTTGCGGCTCTCTGGATGGCCTTGAGGTCGCTGGTCATTCCGCTGATGAGGAGGAGGTCGTAGCCGTCCGGGTAGCCGCCGCTCTTGAGGAGCTCTTCCACGGGCAGGACCCTGGGCCTTAGGCCGTGGGCCTCCATGACTCCCGCCACTGCCCTGGGTCCGGCCCCTATCACGTCTCGGGTGGCTATCCGTTCTCCCTTCCCTGAGGCCAGGGCGTCCACGATGAGGGGATTCACGGTTCATCTGCGGGGCCGGGGCGACATAAAGGCTGCGGGGCAAGTGTGATTAATGGGGTGGCGATAATCTACCTGATCAACCTTGGAGACGGCGACTGCGGCCATCATAGGGGCAGCGTTCTTCAGCTTCGCCCTCAGCTACCTGCTGATACCTTACTTCATCAGGTACATGCACGCCGCGGGCATCGTGGGCAGGGACATCATGAAGCCGGGTAAGCCCTCGGTGGCGGACATGGGTGGCCCCGGCGTGGTGGCGGGGTTCCTCATGGGAGTCTTCTTCTACGTGGGGCTCAGCGTCCTGTACCCGCCCAGGGTCAGCGGCATCATATACATCCTAGCGAGCCTTTGCACCATCCTCATCATCACCCTCATAGGCATCTTCGACACCCTGACGGCCCTCATGAAGAAGCGGGAGGGCTCGGAGGGCTTCGAGCAGTACAAGAAGATCGGGATACCCAGGTGGCTCTACTTCTTCCTGCCACTGCCGGCCGCGGTGCCCCTGATGGCGGTGAACGCGGGCGTGAGCCGCGTCACCCTCCCCTTCCTGGGGCGGGTGGAGCTGGGCCTGCTATATCCGCTGGTGCTGGTGCCTCTGGCGGTGCTGTGCTGCAGCAACGCCACCAACTTCCTGGCCGGGTTCAACGGCCTGGAGGCCGGGATGGGCGCGGTGCTTCACCTGAGCCTGGGCGCCTACGCCTACGTGACTGGGCACCACAACGCGGCTATGCTGGCCTTCTGCTTCGCCGGCAGCCTCCTGGCCTTCCTCAGGTATAACTGGTACCCGGCAAGGGTGTTCCCGGGGGACCTGAACTAC
>DATKWY010000301.1:0-8383 GCA_035529295.1 Candidatus Desulfaltia sp.
GCATCTGGTGAGCTGGCTGGGGCTGTGCCCGAGCCTCTACCAGTCGGGTAACTCGCTGGTCATGGGCAGGATGAAGAAGGATTCCAATGGGAGGGCCCGGTGGGTGCTTGTTCAGGCGGCTAGGGCGGCGTCGGGATCGGATCCCGGGATGAGGGAGCTGTACCTGAGGGTCTCGTCCAGGAAGGGTACCGGTAAGGCTGTGGTGAGGGTGGCGAACAAGATGGCCGTCATCATCTGGCATATGTTGACGGGGAGGCGGCTTTATGGGCAGGTGAAGGAGGGGTTGTACAGGCCAAAGCCTAGAGAAGATGAAACGAGTAGCTTCATAGGGTTGGCTGGAAGGCGGATCAGAGGAGAGCCGACCAGGGACCTTTTTCATAGGTAAGGTCAAAATCCTCTAGAGTGAGTGCTCGCTCGCTCACCTACCCGAAAAAAGCCTCCCACACCACTACAATTACCCCACAGGCCAGAGCGCCGACACCAACCCACACACATAGAGCCCTGAGTCACGAACCCAGTAACTATAAAAGGCGAAGAAGACAACCCTGGAAGAGACCCCATGAAGATAGCCCTCATCAGTAGCTGGAACGCCTGCTGCGGCGTCTCAACCCACGCCGAACTCATCGGAGAAGCCCTACAGAGAAAAGGCCACAAACTCAGAGTCCTCGCCCCAGCATCCTACGAGGACGACAGCACGAAACTCATCCACGCCCCGGACCAGCCCCACGTAACCAGATGCTACTCCTTCCTCAGGTACGGCGACAGGTGCAAGGAAACAGACCTACTGGACTCCCTCTACTTCAACACCGCACCACTACTGAAGGAAGACCACGACCTGGTCATCGTGGAGAAACCCACCTCCATACCCCTCAAACCCTTCATGAGGGTCCTACACCGCCTCCGAGAACGTGGCAGAGTTGTAGCCATCCTCCATGAAGGCATAGTCCCAGAGAACCCCTACTTCAGCAAGGTTAACTGGGACGCGGTCGCGGTCTTCGATGAGAGGTACAGGAGCCTCTTCACAGGAGTCATACCCGACGAGCAGATCCACGTGATTCCCTTCCCCTGCCACCCAGTCGAACGCCGCCCCAAGAGCCAGGCCAGGGATAAACTCGGCCTGCCCCATGACGCCGAGGTCGTCTTCAGCTATGGGGACCTCCGGGGCTACAAGCCCGTCATCGAAGCCGTCGAGAGGCTGAAAATGGAGCGTGAAGAGCTGCTGTGCCTGCTCATGGTGGGCGACCCCCAGGCCTACCTGGAGCTGAGGGCCAGGCGGGGAGAAGACGGGTCCACCCGGGTACTGTTCGGCAGGCCACCCACCAGCACCCTATACGATTATCTCTGCGCGTCCGACGCCCTGATCCTCTACAAGGGGCAGCCGCTCCACATCGCGGTCTCCAGCACCGTCCACCTCTGCATGGGCTCCCTGACACCCATCCTGTGCTCCGACACCCCATACTTTGAGAGGCTCGACGGAGAGGTCCTGAAGTACGGGAATATGAATGAGCTGGAGGCGAAGCTCCGCCTGGTCCTCGAAGGTGACGCATCAGAGGTCACCGAGGAGGCGCGGAGGTACGTGGAGATGAACTCGGCGGACGTGGTCGCCGAGAAGCTTCTTGAACTGGCGGGCTGAACTTATAACGGTTCGGCCACCCACGGAGTTGTGTGGGAGGGTAGGCCCCATATGGTGGTGTTCTCATCCGCTTGGCGTTTGCTTATGGATACCACTTACTTTCAGCTCTTTGTACCGGTTCCTGAAGGTGGCCTCCGTAGCCTGAGCCTTCCAACGGCCTGAAAAAGCGTTCCACTAGTATAGGCGCATTAGTTTCTAAGGGGAATGTCGTTACTTGGTCTGCATCAGTCATAGGGAAGGGGCTCCGGTGAATGAGGTGTGATTATATTCTTTATTTTCCTCTGATGGAGCCAAATACCTTCAGTGTCTGAGGGCTTCTCGTAATAGATTGAGCTTATCATTTCAAGTGGAGATAGAAGAACTAGTATTCTTCATTGTTTAGCCTATTCTGAGGCGCCTCTCTTCGCCGAGTATACGAACGGTACAGCGAAGTCCACCTTGTCGCTGGCTTTGAACTCCCTGAAGACGCGTTTCTCTATCTCGTACTTGATCCTCGGCCTCTCCGTGGAGAGGGTCATGTACCTCAGCCTCAAGTAGACGCCGTAGTCGTACATATCCGACCTGATATAGGGCTCTTGTTTCGTGGCCTTGATTATGTTTTCCGTCACATCCCATGCGGCCTCCTTCAGGATCCGCTCGGCTTCCTCCCAGTCTGTGTCGTAGGTGATCCTGACCACCACCTCGTCCAACGTGTAAACAGAGTCTCTACTTCTTCTCCTCCGGGGCTTCCTAACGGTCTCCGGGGTGAAGTTCACCGTGGCCTGGCTGAAGAGGACGCTGTTCGGGATCAGTATGTTTCTACCCACCGCCTCCTCGTCCCCCACTGATCCTCCCACCTGGTTGAGTATGGTGTACATGGGGCTCACCTCCAGGACGTCGCCCTTAACGTTCAGGTTGGGCAGGTGTATCCTGTCACCGAGCTTGAAGGGCCTGTTAAATGTAATAATAACCCACACAGCCAAGCTGGTGATTATGGGCTGAAGGGCCCAGCCTATGAACATGCCTCCGAAGGCCCCCATGAATGTTGGAAGAACCCAGTACTGGGGGAAGAAGACGGCTACAAAGACCATTGGCGCAATGAAGAGGACAAGTATCCTCCAGAAGCCCTGGATCATCTCCGCGTCCTCCTCCCGGCCGTGGCTACTTAGGACACCTACCCTGATGGCCTTGGATGATATCTCGTATACTATGTATGTGCCCAATACGAAGCCGATTATACCGGCAAAGAACAGGGCCAGTTCGCTCTGGGCGAGTTCAAGGAGTCGCTCGAAATAGCTCTGTGCGACATTCGGTATTAATATATGAGGCATGTTAATCGAATTATGGTTCTGATATAATAAAATGTTGGGTTTACTCAGATGCCGAGCTGTTACCTTTGGCTTCTCGTTTCTCTTTGTCCAGCCAGTTGAGGTGAGTACCCGCCCTGACTGAGTATATGACAGCGGTAAGGGCCGCGTGTACCGTGATGGATACTAGGGAGGCCCCGGGGGCGCCTGCAAGTATCCCCGCCAGTATGTGTATGTTGTAGAGGTTTCTCCTACCAGCTACCCTCCTAAAGACTCTCTCGAACGGTGCATAGTTATCTAGGCTGGTCCCCGTGGCTTTTCCGAAGGTATCATACACCATCCTGTAGAAGCTTATGAGGGTCACTGACGTGAACCCGTACAATAGGTGGAACCAGTTTCCGGTCGAGGCTGTGAGGAAGTAGGCCAAGGCTAGGAGCCAGGTGAACTCGTACAGCAGGTCGAAGGCATGCTCCAGCTTCCCCAGATTAGTAGCCATGTACTTGGCCCGGGCCAGTTTACCGTCCAGGCCGTCCATGAGGCCGACTAGGAAGCTTAGGGCTGAGGCCTCAGGGAGGCGGCCCGTGGCGAAGAGAGCCGCCACGGCGTAGGCCATGATGTTGGTGGCGACGGTCACCTGGTTGGGGGTCACAGGCGTATGCATCAGCCTGGCCACAATCCAGTTCTCCAGGGGCTGATGCACATAGTAAGCCAGGAAGTCGGAGGCGCCCTTCTCCTTAGTGATCCTCTCCTCTAGACCCATACGGCGGCCTCCATGGCGTGCTCCATATCGCTTACAGTGTCGAGGTCCAGCCACTGGGCGCCTGTGGCGTCATAGGCCTTGAGGCGCCTCATCTCACACAGGGTCCTCATGAGGCTGCTAAGCTCTCTGAAGGTCTCGTCAGTGGCTTCAAAGATCATCACGGGGAGGATGAAGACACCCATGTCCACCGCGTTCCATCTAACCAAGTTTTTACCTATGGCCCTGATGTAGCCCCCGAGGTCCACCTGGACCTTGGTGGCGTCCTCCAAGTCTTTGAGATGTACAGGTTCTCTGTCTATGCAGAGCGTAGGCTCGCCCGTATAATCAGCCAACGCGTCTCTTACTAGGCTCTCGCTGTAGAGGTGGTCGCACATGCTGAGCACAAAGTCCCCTCCGGCCAAGTGGCGCCTTGCCGCCAGGAGGGATGTGGCGTTGCCGGCCATCCACCTCGGATTGTGAACCACCTTTACGTCTCGGTCGTGGCTTCTCATGAGGTGCCGGCTAACAGCGTCGCCCATGTAGCCAGTAACCACTAGGATGCTCTCCACGCCGGCGCCTCTGAGGGCTGAGATGACGTGGTCTATGAGGGGTCTCCCCTTGAAGTTCAGTAGGGGCTTGGGGATGTAGTCCGTGTAGGGGCGGAGGCGTTCGCCTCTGCCCGCCGCAAGAACGACTCCTCTCACATTAACCCCTATCCGTCTCTGGTCTCCTTACCGGCTACTCTTTCCTTCGATGAAGTCCTCCACCCAGGCCCTGGCCGTGTGGTCCTCCACCTGCTTTGGCGGGTGCTTGAAGGCGTACGCGGATATGCCCTCCAGTGGTCCGCCGACGCCCCTGTCCCGGGCTATCTTGACGCCCCTTATGACGTCTATGATTATACCCGCGCTGTTGGGGCTGTCGTTGACCTTGAGCTTCATGTCCAGTTCCACGGGCAGGTTGCCAAAGCCGTGGGCGTCCACCCTGATGAAGGCTACCTTGTGGTCCCCCATGAAGGGCACGTAGTCACTGGGCCCGATCCTCGTGGGCATGTCGTAGGGTACGAGGGTCTTCACGGCCTCCGTCTTGCTGATCCGTTTGGATATTAGCCGGTCCTCGTACTTCATGTTCTCAAAGTCCGTGTTGCCCCCGATGTTGAGCTGGTACGTGGAGTCCACGTGTAGGCCCCTCACGTGGAACAGCTCCACGACGGCCCTGTGGAGTACGGTGGCGCCCAGCTGGCTCTTGATGTCATCCCCCGCCACAGGCAAGTCTTCATCCTTGAAGCGTTTCGCCCACACAGGGTCCGAGGCTATGAACTCGGGGATGCAGTTGACGAACCCGCAGCCGGCCTCCAGGACGGCCTCGGCGTATGCCCTAGTAGCCTGGGCGCTGCCCACCGGCAGAAGGTTCACCAGGACATCGGCCTCCGCCTCCCTGAGGACCTCTACCACATCCACTGGCTGATGGTCCTCGGCTACGTAGAAGCTGTCCATCATGTGAGGCGCGGCGCCGTCCATTACCGGGCCCGCCTGGACCTTCACACCTGTCCTGGGTACGTCGGCGAACTTGGCGCAGTTATTAGGCCCCGTGTAGATGGCCTTGGACAGGTCTTTCCCTATCTTTTGGCGGTTTACGTCGAAGGCCGCCACGAACTCTATGTCCCTGATGTGGTAGTCCCCGAAGTATGCGTGCATCAACCCCGGCACCTCCTCGCTAGTCTTCACGTTCTTGTAGAACTCGATGCCTTGAACTAGGGCCGATGCACAGTTACCGATTCCGGTTATAGCAACTTTAATACTCATAACGACACCTATGTGATGATAGAATGCGTCTATTTTCATTATGTTATCTAATAAGTGTTTCTTGTAAGGGAGATTATCGCCTAATATTAGGCAAAACAAAGGTTTTATTTGAATAGTGAAGGCAGTTTAAATTGGGGGCATCGTGTAATCCACTCAACACGAGAAAAAAATTACCTGTATTGAGTTAAACCTGAGAAAAGCGGCTTCAGTAACAGATAGGTGGATGTCTGGTGCCAACATGAGCTTGCTCACCTATCATGGAGAGCCTTAGAAAAGCGTGTAGCTGTATCTATTCTACACGTAGCTCAGCCATGCTTACATGGTATGTTGACAGCGTTAAAGGAGTCATACATAGACATTGAACTCCAGGCGCTGGGCCAGCTCCTTACACCTGTTCCTGATGGTAACCTCAGTGACCTTAGCCTCCCGCGCGATCTCACCCTGCGTACGCTTCTCACCAGTTAACAGGCTGCTGATGTAGACACACGCCGCTGCCATGCTTTGGGGCCTCTTGCTTGTGGTGATCTTAATCTCCGAGGCCTGATCCAGGATCAGCGTGGCCAGCCTCTCCGTCTCCCCTCCCAGAGACAACCTGTTAACGATCATGCTGATGTAGCCCTGAGGATCCACCTGAGGCACCGCCGGCCTCAACACCCTCACCAGAAACCTGTAGTTACGGCCAGCCTCCTTCCTGGATAGGCCAGCCGCCTCCGCCACATCATCCAGAGTCCTAACGACCCCACACTGCCTGCAAGCCAAGTAGACGCAGGCCACCGCCACACTCTGAATGGCCCGGCCCCGGATCAGCTGCCCCTGGATCGCCCTCCTATAAATCACACCACTCGTCTCCATAACGCTCCTGGGCAGACTCAACTCGCCGCATATCTTGCTAACCTCCCCTAAGGCATGAGCCAGGTTACGATGCGCCGAGTCTGAGACCTTGCTCCGCTGGTGCCACCTCCTGAGCCTGAACAGCCGGGCCCGCGCCTCCGGGCCCAGCCTCCTCCCCGACGCGTCACGGTCCTGCCAGCCTATGGTGGTGCTCAGCCCCTTGTCGTGGATGGCCCACGTCACCGGTGCGCCGACCCTGGGCTTGTTCTCCTGCTGCTCAGGCTCGAAGGCCCTCCACTCGGGGCCATGGTCGATGAGGGTGGACGAGACCACGTAGCCGCATGCCCGGCACACCAGCTCACCGGCCTCATGGTCCCGGAGAAGGCTGGATCCGCCGCACTCGGCGCAGGACGCCGCGCTGCGCATTCTAGTTGTCAAGGAAATCACAGGAAACATGAGTACCAGCCGAAGGACACCATATAACTGTTTTTGAGTCACCTCTATTCCAAGAGTTCTCCCTCATCGAGAAATATCTATAGTGAGATAGGGTCTCATGAAGTTAGAGTAACTCTACCAAGAGTTACCTTATGATCTGAAGCTCCTCTATTGGTCTGTACTCTGTACTCTGAGACGTTTCTGGAGCCGTTCTCGGTGCTGGCGATGCTATCCTCTGTGTGGATGCGGGTTCCTGCTGTGGCTATGCTGGGTTCGACTTGGGGGAACATGCCTGGTTCTAGGGTCCACTGTGTGTGGCTGGGGCCGGCTAACCTGGGCGTCCTGGAGTACAGGAACCTGCCCTGGGACATCTACTCTATCGCGGAGAAGTACCGGGGCTAGCCCTACTCTATTTTCACGGCGAAGCGTAGCACGGCTAGGGCCCCGAAGTTGATGGCCAGGGCCAGGTTGAAGATGGTGGTGTAGCCTAGGCTCTGGGCCAGGGTGCCCGCTATGATGGGGGCTATGGCGCCCACGATGCTGCCGGGTAGGAAGAAGAGGCTGTAGCCTAGGCCGCGTTGTCTGCGGGGGCTGAGGGTGGCCATGATGCTGCTGCGGGCGGCCATGCCGAGGGTGCCGAAGAAGCCGTAGGTGACGTAGAGGAGGGTGAAGAGGGTGTTGCTGGGGGAGTTGAAGCTTAGGCCGAGGATGATGAAGGCGGCTAGGAGGCTGGTTTCGAGCCAGCGTTTGTCTCCTAGGCGGGCGGCCATTACTCCTCCGATGGGTGCGGCTATGAGTCCTGTGAGGGTGGTGGTGCTGCTGATGAGGCCTGCTGCGGCTATGGTCATGCTGCGGGTGTCTTGGAGGTAGATGACTAGGAAGGTGCCTATCATGCTGCCGCCCATGCTGCGGAGGGCGCTGTAGATGAGGAACATGATCATGTTGGGGGTGAGGAGTTTTTGGCTGTCGCCTGGTTCGTCTGGTGTCTGGGTGTCTGGTTTGGCTTGTTCTTCTTCTTTGAGGCGGAGGACCATGATGATGCCTATGATCATGGGGGCGGCTAGGGCGAGGTAGACTTGTCTCCACTGCCAGGCTAGGATGCCGACGAGGATGCTTACGGCTAGGGGGCCCATGGCGTAGCCGAGGGTTCCGCCTGCTCCGTGGAGGCCTAGGGCTTTGCTGCGGTCTCCTCGTCTGAATATTCGTGTGGTGTAGCTGTAGGCTGCGGGGTGGTAGATGGTGGTGTTGATGTATATGAGGCAGATGGCGGCTACGAGCATGACGGGGCCTGTGGCGAAGCCTGCTAGGAGTGCGCCTGCGGCTGCGAAGGCGAAGCTGAGTAGGAGCATCTTTCTGGAGCCTATTTTGTCGGTGATGAGGCCGGCGGGTATGGCTATTATGGTGTCTATGAGGGGTGGGATGGCTGCTATGATGCCGAGTTGTTGGAGGGTTAGGTTGAATTCGTCGCGTAGTAGGCTGAAGATGGCTGTGTGGATGCCGTTGAAGACGTGGGTGAGGGTGTGGGATACGGTCATGACGGTGAGGCCTTGGTTGAGGATGCCTTGTTTTTTGTCCGTCATGTGGGTTCTAGGAGGGTATTGGTGGCGTGTATTTAAGATTGGTTGTGGGTGTGGGGATTTGTTGTGTGTGTGTGCGC
>DATKWY010000302.1:0-4496 GCA_035529295.1 Candidatus Desulfaltia sp.
AATCCAGAGGGGGAGACCCCCGTCTGGGTGTTAGAGCCCTGCGAGCCCCAAGAGACCATCATATTGGCGCCGGAGACCGCTGTGAGGCTCCCCACCGTGGGGGTGCAGAGAGTCGCCCTTGAGCTGAGCCCAGACGCGGACCCGGACGCCCTGGCTGAGAGGCTGGCCCTAGAGAGAGGATACATATCCTACTCATCCACCTTTACCTCCTACGCTGTATACCGGTTGGGTAACTTCTTTGAAGGTAGAGGTCTCACCCTGGCCATCCCATGGGGCATAGTGGTGCTGAACGTAGTTGTAACCATGCTTAACGCCCTCTATGAGAGGCGCAAGGAGATTGAGATACTGTCCTCGGTGGGCCTGAACCCGGCTCAGGTCTCAGCCATCTTCATTGCTGAGGCCTCCATCACGGGCTTCATGGCGGGGGGCCTAGGTTATCTCATGGGGCTGAGCCTCTACAAGGGGATGGCCGCCCTCAACATCGGTCTCCAGGTACACCAGAAGGTATCAGCCGTGTGGAGCATGGCCAGCATCGGGCTGGCCATCTCAGCGGTCCTCACGGGGGCCTTCGCGGCCCTCAGGAGCTCGGTGGTCATCACACCCAGCCTCATGCGGAGGTGGCGCATCGACAGAGGCAAGGGGGGTTTCCAGGACCCCTGGACCGTCGCCATACCCTTGAAGCTGCAGCCCGAGGAGGTGAAGCCCTACATGGACTACATGTATGAGAAACTGGGGAGGCTTCAGGGTCACCCAACCCAGATAACCTCCTCCATTAAGAGGTTCGAGGACGGCGACGTAAGGAAGATCACCTTCATCTACAAGTCGGTCCAGGCCACCACCGGCAACTTCTACACCGTCAACGAGCTGGTGGTCGCTCCTCATCCGAACGGGGAGTACGGCGCCGAGCTCAAGAGCCTGGGGAACCACGACTGGGTCCACGTTGCAGGCACTCTCATAAGGCGCCTCACCATGGACTTCAGCACCGATAAGGTGGGCTAGCCTCTCTCGATCCTCTCTATCTGGCCGTCCCTCATCCAAACGATCCTGTCGCTGGCTTTAATCATCTTCAGGTCGTGGGTGGCCGCCACCAGGGTGAGACCCCTGGTCTTGTTGAGGCCATGAAGCAGGTCGATTATCTCCATGCCCGTATTCAGGTCCAGGTTCCCCGTGGGCTCGTCCGCCAGAATTATGGCGGGGTCGTTGGCCAGGGCGCGGGCGATGGCAACCCGCTGCTGCTGGCCCGCGGAAAGCTCGGTGGGGCGGTGATGGGTTCTGGTCCTCAGGCCCACGGATTCCAGCAGGTACTCAGCCTTCTTGAGGCCCTCGTCCCTGGCTACCCCTGCGAACACCGTGGGCAGGGCCACGTTCTCCAGGGCCGTGAGCACCTGTATGAGGTTGAAGCTCTGGAAGATGTACCCTATCTTCCTGCACCTGAGCCAGGCGAGTTCATAGGCGTCCAGCTGCGCGATGTCCACCCCGTCTATGAAGACGCTTCCCCTGCTCGGCTTATCCAGGCCCCCGATGAGGTTGAAGAGGGTGGTCTTGCCGCTGCCGCTGGGCCCCACGATGCTCACGTACTCGCCTCGCTTGATCTCCAGGTCTACACCATCCAGGGCCTTTACCTCGTCTCCACCCATGGTGTAGTGTCTGTGAAGTTCCTTCAACTCGATGACGTTGTCATAGCTCATATCTTAAAGCCTCCACCGGCCTCAGCTTAGAGGCCCTCCAGGCCGGGTACATTGTGGCCACCATGCTGAGGGTCAGCGCCAGCAGCACCGAGCCCCCGAATAGGGTCAGCATTCTGGTTGCCGGCACCTTGAACACTATGTCGAAGCCTGTGTTGAACCCGGTGGTCATCACTGCCGCCAGCATCCCAAGCGTGAAGCCCAATAGACCGCCGGCCAGGCCCTGGAAGCCGCTCTCCACGAGGAACAACATTATTATGTGCCTGTCCAGTGCCCCTAGGCACTTCATGGTGCCTATCTCCTTGTACCGCTCGTAGACGGCTATGAGCATGGCGTTGGTGATGCCCACAACGCTAACCACCAGGGCCACCCCCACCAGCCAGTACTGGTAGGACTCCACGCTCAGCTGGGCCCCTCCCACCCCCTCATAGGTGCCGTAGAAGGTGTCGGAGAGCACCAGGGTCGCGTAGAAGCTGAGGCCCAAAGCAATGGACGCCACGTTTATGGCGGCTCTTCCCCACCGCCGTTTGATGTGGTCGTAGCTGAGCCTAGCCGCGTCCCCCAGGCTGAAGTGGACCTGCCCGATGCTTTCCCTAGTCATGGCTTCTTCTATACGGAGACGCTGTATTCAGATAAAAACTGTTTTAATTGAGGTGCTCCTCGTCCCACTCCGCCTCATCCAGGGGCTCGTCCTCCCAGCCCACGCAGTCGTAGCAGAGCTTTGCTTTTACGTCGCCGCACTCGTCGCAGAACTTGGCCTCGCACTCGACGCAACTGTGGATCTCGGCCACATCCATTCCACATATCTCGCAGACTGGCATCTTAAACCTGTATCACGGGGGACAACATGGGGTTTATAAACATATTGAGGTGGACGGCTAGGCGGGCAGATCAGCTGCGGCGAAGCCAAGGCCCAGCTTCGTCAGGGTTTCGGGGGTGGGCCAGCCCGTCGCCTGGTTCCAGCCTCTCTCAGCGTAGTACTCGTCCAGCATGAGATCGACGTCCACCACGGTTCCGCTGCTGGCTCCTTCGGCTAGGGGCGTCTCCTTGAACCTTCTGGGTAGGTCGTCGTCCCTCCTGGTTACTCCCTCCCTGACGCCGAACATCCTCTCAAGGTTGATGATTCTGGCGCCGGCTTCTCTCACCTCCTGCGGGCTGAGCTTTAGGCCTGTGGTTACCTCCATTGCTTCGGCCGCCCTGTCGAAGGGGAGGAGCATCATGTTCTGCATTATGTTCTTGCAGGGCTCCAGGGCGTCTATGACGGCGCACCAGTCCTCGAAGTAGGTTATGAGTTTCCCCTTCCCCTTATCCGCCTTCCTCACGGTGGCCTCGGGAACGCCGAACATGCGCTGCCCCAGCCTAGGGTCGTCGCTCAGCTCGATGAAGGGTTCGCTTCTCAGGTGGTCACCGCCCCGGGTGGCCACCATGTAGCCGAGGCCGAAGCCCTTCAGGCCCCTGGGGTCAGCCATTATGAGGTCCAGGCCTTTCACCTGTGCGGCGCGGTCCAGTCCTCTGCCCAGCTTCCTGGCGGCCTCGGCTGATCCGTCCGCCAGCACGTCGCCGAAGCCCTCTCTGCGGGCGATGAGCTGTATCAGCTTCAGGGTGGCCTCCCCGTTGCCCCAGGTGAGCTCCAGGCCACCCGTCTCCTCCTGTGTCAGCTCCCCTGCCTCGTACATCTCCATGGCCCACCCTATGCACCCGGCTGTGGTGAGGATGTCCAGTCCAAGCCTGTTGCACATGTCGTTGGCCTTGAGGGCCAGCTCCAGGTCCCGGTTGCCTATGCGGCTGGTGAAGCTGCCTAGAGCCTCGTACTCGGGGCCCTCCCCGTGGAGGCCCTTGTGGGGGCCGGCCCTCACTGTGTAGACGCGGCTGCATGGTATGGTGCACGCGAAGCAGCCCCGGGTCTTCACGTTGTACTCCCGGGCCAGCCTCTCGCCGCTCACCTCCTCGGCGTGCTCGTAGACGCCGCTTGTGTAGTTCCTGGTAGGGAGGAAGCCGGCCCTGTTGGCCATGGTGAGTATCCTTGTGGTACCCATGAGGCGCCTCCCGGGATACTGCTCGTGGTCCCTTATCTCTTTCTCCAGCTGGAGGACTAGGTCCCTGAAGGCCTCCGGCTCGGCCACCTCCACGGCTCCTGTGCCCCTCACGGCGATGGCCTTGACGTTCTTGGAGGCCATGACCGTGCCCATACCGGTTCTGGAGGCTGCCCTCACCTGGTTGGCGAAGAGGCCCCCGTACTTGACTCCCTTCATGGCGGCGGGACCGCATATGACGGTCTGGACCCACGGGTCTCTCAGGGCGCGTTTGATGTGGATGTCGGCCTCGAAGACCGTGGCCCACTTTATTTCCTCGGCGTCTTTTAGCTCCACCTCGTCGTCTCTGACGCTGACGTAGACGGGCCTGCTGCACGCGCCCTCCAGGATAATCTGGTCAAAGCCCGCGAACTTCATCTCAGGGGCGAAGTGGCCGCCAGCGTTGGTGTCCCCCAGGATGCCCGTCTGGGGGCTCCTGGCCGAGGCGTTGAACCTGCTGGCCGTGGGGAACATGGTGCCCACCAGGGGCCCCGTGGCGAACATGAGCCTGTTACTTGGGCCGAGGGGGTCTGCCCCCGCTCTCACCTCCTTGTAGAGGCGCCTGATGTTGAGGCCCCTTCCACCCAGGTATCCTCGGGCTTCCCTGACGCTGAGGGGCTCAACCCGGTAATCCTCATCGCTCAGATTGATCCTCAGTATCTTACCGGCGTAGCCGTACAGCTTACTCATGGAAGCCCCACGCCTCCTTCATCCTCCAGAAAGCTTCCTCCGGGGTCTC
>DATKWY010000303.1:0-4137 GCA_035529295.1 Candidatus Desulfaltia sp.
AGACATCCCCCCCTGCCCATAGCCTCCACGGCTTTCACCAGGCCCGGGTACAGGCCGCGTCCCAGCTTCTCAATGTGGCCGTACTCGTCCACCACGATGAGGCTGCGTTCATCCATCTTAGCGGCTGCCTCGGCTAGCAGCGCGTTGGCGCGGCTAAACCCCGCCTCGCTGAAGGAGTACTTCCACGGCCCCAGCTTCACCCAGTCAGAGGAACCAGCCCGGTCCCCGAGAAGCACCAGGGGGAACCGGGCCCCCGAGGCCAGGTCGAGGCCATCATAGGCCACTGTCTCGCCTTCCTCCACAACCCTCAGACTCGCCACGCCCATCACCTGCAATTTCTTCTCTCTTGCTCTCTCAGCCAGCTCGAGGGCGCGGATGGTCTTGCCTCCACCTATGGGGCCTTGGATTATCAGTGCTCTACGGTTCAACGCCGCTACCCTATGTCACCCAGTTCATCATTGTTGGCCCACGCCAGGGGAACCACCACGTCCTCCGGCATGTCTGTGCCGTGGGTTCCCTGAACCCTGCCATCTCTCTCCACTGTGTGCTGCCCGTGGTCAGCGAGGACGAGAGCCGAGTAGCCTCCGCGGTGGGCTGACTCCAGTATCTTTCTCAGGTTTGAGTCCGCCCTTGAGGCCGCTTCGTGTCCCTCCTGGCTATGGGGGCCGTGGGCGTGGCCCGCGTCGTCCACGTCTAGGAGCTGCACCCAGAGGAGGCTGGCTTCGCCGTCCAGGGCTTCGAGGGCGATCCTGGTCACCTCATCGTCTGTGTTAGACTCGGCGATCCCCGGCCTGTCGGCGTGGGGCGATACGAGGATGCCGAGGCTGCTCAGGGCCCTGGCGGCGGTGGCCGAGGCCATGCCCTCGCCCCTGAGCACGTGGAAGACCGTCTCCAGGGCCAGGGGCTGCTCCCTGTTGGTGATGCCGTGGCTCACCGGGGAGGCCCCCGTGAGCATGGTGGCGAAGTTGACGGGTGTGATGGTGGGCATCACGGAGTCGATGGTGGCGCCGTGGACCGCGTGGAGGGAGTTGAAGCAGGGTGTGCGCCCATTGACCGCTCGCCAGGTGGATAAGCCGAAGGCGTCCACTACGACCACCACCAGCCTGTCGGTGGCTTCCAGCGTCCTGACCACCTCACGGTGAGGCCCTCTCTCCGAGGAGGAGGGCGGCCTCACCCCCAGAGCCCGGGACACCGTAGGGGCCACGCATCTCATGTCAGGCATGTTGGAGGAGTGGTCTGCCAGCTTTTGAGGCTTGGGCTCCATGTACCTTTTAATTTCCGGGGCCTCAGCCTATTTGAGAGCTATGAGTCTGCCCCAGTTCACCAGGTCCAAGATCGTCTGCACCATAGGGCCAGCCAGCAGAAGCCCCGGGACCCTCCGAGCCATGGTGGCCTCAGGCATGGACGTGGCGAGGATCAACATGAGCCACGGCGAGGCGGAGGAACACCGGGCCGTCTTCGAGGCCTTGAGGCTGATCGGGGGCACCAGCATACTGGTTGACCTGCCCGGCCCCAAGATAAGGCTGGGGGAGCTGGACGGCTCATACCTGCTGGAGGAGGGCGACGTAATCCACTTCACCACGGAGCAGGTGACCGGGAGCAGGAGGGAGATGAGCGTCAACTATATGCGGCTCCCGGCAGAGGTGGGCGTCGGGGGCCACCTGTTCATCAACGACGGCATCATAGACCTAGAGATCACCGGCGTGGACAGGGACCTGAAGGGGTTCACCGGCAGGGTGGTCTCAGGCGGGGAGGTCTCCAGCAGGAAGGGGCTGAACGCGCCCGGCGCCAGGCTCACCCTGAAGCCCCCCACGGAGAAGGACATCAAGGGCATCAGGTTCGGCGTCGAGATGGACTGCGACTGGTTCGCGGCCAGCTTCATCAGGTCGGCAGGGGACGTGGAGGACATGCGTGCCGAGGTCCAGAGAGCCGGGGGCGACCAGCCCATCATCAGCAAGATAGAACACGGGGACGCCGTCGGTAACATCAACGAGATCATAGAGGCCAGCGACGGCGTCATGGTGGCCCGCGGCGACCTGGGCATCGAGATACCGCCCTGGGACGTGCCCCTGCTCCAGAAGAAAATCATATCGGCGTGCAACAGACTGGGCAAGCCCGTCATAGTGGCCACCCAGATGCTGGAGTCCATGGTTGGCAACCCCAGGCCCACCAGGGCCGAGGCCAGCGACGTGGCTAACGCCCTCCTGGACGGGGCCGACGCGGTGATGCTCAGCGGCGAGACCGCGGTGGGCAGGTACCCGGTGGAGGCTGTGCGGGTTATGAACAACATAGGCTGGGTGGTGCAGGAGCAGATCACCCAGCGGGACGGGCCGTCCCTCAAGGCGCTACCCGTCGCGGATGTGGTGGGGGAGCTGGCGGCCCGCTCCGTGGACGCCGTGGAGCCCGCCGCCATCATCGTGGTCACCAGGAGCGGGTTCAGCGCCCTGATGGTGAGCAAGTACAGACCCAAGACCAAGATACTGGCCGTGACCCGGGAGCCCAGGATAGGCCGCAGGCTCCACATGTACTGGGGGGTGGAGCCCCTGGACGTGCCCTGGACAGACAGCAGAGACGAGCTCATCGTTAGAGCCGTCCACAGGAGCCTGGAGCTGGGCTACGTCTACGACAGGGACGTCGTCGCCGTGGTCTCCGGCTCAACCCTCATCGAGCCCGGCAGGACTACCACCCTGGACATCCTCAGCGTCAAGGACATCCTGGCCAGATGGGACCACCGAGACTAAGTTTTATCATCCCCAGCCGCCCATCTTCACCCATGAAGTATTCTGTGCCCGAGATCAAGGTGCCTGAGCCCCTGGCCCCAAACGAGGCGGTGCTGGTGGCCAGCGGGGACCTCCGGCTCAGCGCCAACAGGATGGGCTGGCCCGCCCAGGCGGAGATGGAGGACAGGGTGAGGGCCGCCTTCCAGGCTGAGGGCGTCCACGTCCTTAGGGGCCACCCCTACGACCCTGAGCTGGGCCACGGGTTCATCTGGAGCCAGCGGATGGGGATGGACGTCTTCAAGATGATACCCAGGGATGCGCCGGTCATAGTCGCTGAGGCCGTGTGGCAGTACAGCCACCACGTCCTCGCCGGGCTCCGAGACCACGAGGGCCCCATACTGACCCTGGCCAACTGGAGCGGCCAGTGGCCGGGCCTGGTGGGGATGCTGAACCTGAACGCGTGTCTGGCCAAGATGGGTAAACCTTATAGCACCATCTGGAGCGAGGGCTTCGACGACGAGTATTTCCTGGACGGCATCAGGCAGTGGCTCAAGGAGGGCAGGATCACCCACGACATGAGCCACGTCCGGAACTTGAGGGTGAGCAAGCTGCCCAGGGAGGAGCGCAGGCTGGGGGAGGCCCTGGCCGAGCAGCTGAGGCATGAGAAGGCGGTGATGGGGGTCTTCGACGAGGGCTGCATGGGGATGTACAACGCCATCATCGAGGACGAGCTCCTGAATCCCCTGGGGGTCTACAAGGAGAGGCTCAGCCAGTCGGCCCTGGTCGCGGCCATGAAAACGGTGACGGACGCCGAAGCCGCGAAGGCCAGGTACTGGCTGGACGTCAAGGGACTGAACTTCGTCACGGGGAGAGACCCGGCGACGGAGCTCACAGACGCCCAGGTCCTTGAGCAGCTCAAGATGTACATAGCGGCCGTCAGGATGTCCCACGAGTTCGGGTGCGCCACCATAGGCATCCAGTACCAGCAGGGCCTGAAGGACATGGCGCCGGCCAGCGACCTGGCGGAGGGGCTTCTCAACAACGTGGACAGGCCCCCCGTCTACCACGCGGAGACGGGTGAGGAGCTGTACAAGGGGGAGGCTCTGCCTCACTTCAACGAGGTGGATGAGGGCGCCGGCCTGGACGCCCTGGTAACCAACAGCGTCTGGAAGGCCATGGGTGTGGACCCGGCCACCACCCTCCACGACGTCAGGTGGGGCGACTGGTACGGCGACCAGTACGTGTGGGTGTTCCTCATCAGCGGCTCGGCGCCGCCCAGCCACTTCAAGGGCGGCTACAGGGGGGCGAGCAGCGAGCGCCAGCCCCCCATGTACTTCCCCCTAGGCGGGGGCACCCTGAAGGGGGAGAGCAGGCCCGGCGAGATCGTGTGGAGCCGCGTCTACGTACTCCCGGACGG
>DATKWY010000304.1:0-5011 GCA_035529295.1 Candidatus Desulfaltia sp.
TGGGGCCAGGTACATCCTGTTCGGGAATGAGCAGAGCTGTGGTGAGCACTACTATGACCGTGAGGGTTACGTGTGTTACCCGGCCTACGACCAGTGTCACGTCTGGACCACCCAGATCGACAGCATAACCAGGCAGATGACGGGCGGAGGCGTGCGCACCATGAGCGTCATAGAGCCGCTTAACGACATCGCCGTGGTGTATGCTCTCTACAAGCGTTACCCCGAGGTAGCCAAGTACCATATGAGCTGCTTCGTGGAGACGGAGGCCGGCAGGAACACCAAGTGGTGCATGGACTGCAGCGTCTGCACCAAGATGTATCTCCTCATCAAGGCGTCGGGCTACGACCCCAAGGTGGTGGGCCTGACTCGTAACATGCTCACCATGGACATGAGGAACTACTTCAGCCTCTTCGGCGGCAGCGAGGTCCAGACCTACGCGTTGACGGGTAGGGGCCGCGACGAGCAGCTCTTCGGCTTCTACCTGGCTTGGAGGAACGGTGACAGGAGCCCTCTGGTGGAGGAGTTCGAGAAGCGGTTCCTGGACGAGGCCCAAGGCCGGGAGGATGAGCTCTACAAGACCTTCTTCGGCATCAGTGAGGCCACCACCATGCCCAAGCACATCAACGACCAGGCTGTGAGCATCTATAAGGAGATCCTCAGCGATGTCCCGTAGGCTCAGGGTGGCCTTCTGCTGCAACACCAGGCGCGAAGACGACGAGTTCAACGTGGAGTTCGAGCCGGAGGAGACCATCCACCACGTCAAGAGCGGCATCGAGGCAGCCGGGTGGGAGTACCTCCACGTAGAGGCGGATGAGAGCTGCTACGAGAGCCTGAAGAAGCACAGGCCCGACCTGGTGTTCAACAGGGCCGAGGGCGTCAGGGGTGAGAGCAGGGAGAGCCAGATACCCGCCTTCTGCGAGATGCTGGGCATCCCTTACGTGGGCAGCGGCGTCATGGCCAACGCCATCGGCCTGGATAAGCCCACCACCAAGATGATTCTGGAGTACCACGGCCTGAAGACGGCCCCCTTCCAGGTGCTCAGTAAGGCTGATGACAGGCTCCGGAGAGGCCTCAAGTATCCGCTGATTCTTAAGCCGAGCCACGAGGGTAGTAGTATAGGCATCAACTGGGATAATGTGGTTCACGACGAGGAGGCTTTGAGGAGGAAGCTGGCTGAGATGCTGGACGCCTACAAGCAGCCCATTCTGGTCGAAAAGTTCCTTGACGGCCGCGAGTTCAGCGTGGGCCTGGTGGGCAACTACCTGGATGGTGAGGAGCCCATGGTGCTGCCCATCCTAGAGGTGGACTTCAGCGGTTTCCCCTCTGAGCTGGGCCGTGTCCTGGGCCAGAAGGCTAAGAGCGTCTTCGACGACAGCAGCAACTACAAGTGTCCGGCCAAGATCGATGAGGCGCTGAGGAGGAGGATCGAGGCCCACGCCAAGGCCAGCTTCAGGGCCCTCAACTGCCATGACTGGGCCAGGATGGACTACAGGCTGGACACCGACGGGGAGCTCTACTTCCTGGAGGTGAACACGCTGCCCGGCATCGACTACGACGTGGAGGGGGATGAGCTCAGCTTCTACCCCATGATGTGGTACGCCCTGGGCAAGAAGTATCCTGACATGGTCAGGGGGGTCATATCCGCGGCCATGAGGCGCCACGGCCTCAAATAGGATGAATCATATTTGGACGATGAGACGCCACCGTTTTTCGAGGACGCCCTGAGGAGGGCGGTGGAGAGGGCTGAGGAGAAGCTGGAGAGGCCCGTCAGGGTCACCGTCTTCACCCACCTGGAGGAGAGGATGATGGCTAAGCTGGAGGCCATCGACCAAGAAAAGTTTAGGCAGGAGCTGTGGTACACCCACGATGAGGTTGCGGAGAAGGCTAGGAAGAAGGACTTCATGTGTATAACTCTCTCTGTGGAGGGGAACCCCGCGGCCTTCATCTTCGGGTACGACTACGATGGAGACCCCACAGCCTACTTCCTGGACGAGCTGGCCACCCTCATCGAGGGCAAGGGCCTGGGCAAGATACTGATAACGCTGGCGCTCATCTACTGCTACGAGCTGGACTACGGCTCAGTGATCCTGTACACCGAGGAAACCGACCAAATTGGCAGGCACCTCCGGGAGTTCTACGAGCACGTGGGATTCAAGTACGTGACAACGGACCCCGCCCTGGGCGTGGTCATGAGGTACGATCTGGAGGAGAAGGCCTTGGCGGCCCTCTACAGGCGGGTGATGTACGCCGAGGGTGGGCCCTTCCCGCCCTACCTTAAAAAGGTCTGAATCTTCTCGGCTGTCACCGTGGCGGCCACGGCGCAGACCTTGGGGCAGCCCTGGTCTCCGTGGCCTCCGGCGTCCAGGAACGCCTTGTAGTCCTCGGGCTTGTTGAGGTCGAAGCCCCGACCGTATATGTGTTGCTGGATGTCGCGGCAGATGGTGGACTCTAGGGGTTTTTTGAAGCCGAACTCATGTTGGAGTCGGGCCTTGAACTCGTCCACTAACTGGTTGGCGGGCGCCATGGCGTCTCTGTAGGCCTGGGTGTCGGTTATGTCGTCTCGGCCCTTGACTAGGCCGAGGGCGAGGAGGCCGCCCAGGATGGCGCCGCAGGTCTCGCCTCGTCGGGCCACTCCGCCGCTGAGGGTGGTGGCCGCCTTGAAGCTCGTGTGGTCGCCGATGCCGTAGGCTTCCTGGAGGGCGAGGAGCACCGACTGGCTGCAGCCGCTGTGCTTGTCGTACTCCAGAGCCCGCTTTCCTATCTCCTTGGGGTTCATATCAGCTCACCAGGTGTAGTTTCTTCTGGCGGCCCGCCATGAAGACCAGCTTCTCGCCGGTCCACCAGGCGTCCTGCTCCAGGCTCATCCTGACCTCCTGGCCGCCCCACTCGGGGATCTGCCTCTTGGCGTTGAGCTCGATGGCGTAGCAGGTATCGGGGTAGAGTGGGTGGTCGCCGCGGCCGGGGACTCCGTCCTGCTGGTCCCAGAGGCCTACAGGTGGGCCTGCTGCGTGGCCGTGGACGCCGATGGGGTGGGTGTAGACGCTGGGCTTGATGTCCTCCTTCTTGGCGTTCTCCAGGGTAAGCCTCAGGGTCTCGTTGCCTGTGCGGCCCGTCCTCATGGCTTCCGCGTGGTGGTCCTGGAGCCTGTTGGCGTCGGCTAGGGCGTCCTTGAGGCCCTGGGGTGCGTCTGTCTCACCCGGCTTTAGCACGTAGGCGTTCTGCTGTATGTCTGTGGCCAGGCCCAGGTAGTAGAAACCTATGTCGCAGTGGAGGAGGTCGCCCCGCTTGATGAGGGTGCGCTTCTCCTTGGCGTCGTAGGCATCTCCGTGGCCTTGGAGGTCAACGGTGGCCGGGAACCACATCTCTACGCCCAGGTCCAGCATCCGTTGGCGCATCCACCATTGGATGTCCTCTGTGGTGGTGACTCCGGGTGTGATGACCTTGCTGCTGAAGGCCTCCTGGATTATGGTGTGGGTGAACTCGACCAGTGTGGGGTAGGTCTCCAGCTCCTCGGGTATGCGTGTCTCCAGCCACCTGATGCACAGGGTTTCGGCTGATGTGAGCCTTTGGCTGAGGTCGCCCAGGGCGTCCACCAGCTGGGTGTGCTCTCCGTGGGTGAGGCCGTCGCCGAAGCCCCAGGTCTCGGAGACGTTGATGCCTATGCTCTTGGGGTTCCTCTCCCTGATTATCCTGGCCAGGCACTCGTACTGGTCTTCCTTCTCGGGGTTCCAGACGCCTTCGTAGAAGTCTCCGAACCCGTACCGGTATACGGCGAGCCTGTCCACCTTGTCCGGCCTCCTGTGGAGGAGCAGGATGGTGCGTCGGCGGGCGTAGAGGTTGGGCTCCGGCAGGAGGCTCATGATGACGGGGTCCTCGTTGTACTCGCGGGCTATGATGAGCCACATGTCGATGCCGCACTCGTCCATGAGGCGGGGTAGCAGCGTCTCCAGCCGCTTCCTGAGCCAGCCGTTGTATGCTTCCATCCGCTGCCTTAGGGGCAGTATTCTCTGTCTGTAGCTCTCTGAGCCGGGGTTGGTGTAGTGAGGAAAAAGATGATCACTCATAGCACATACATTTGGTACCAAGGGTTAAATTTGATCACGAAAACAGGGCGGAATAGCCTTAAACATTTACAAATCACATGATGGCTGTGGAAACCTGGAAACTAAAACTCGTGTATTTCTCGCCCACAGGAACATCAAAGAGGGCAGCGGAGGCAGTCGCCAAGGGCCTGGGCACAGAGTTCGACCGCGTCGATTTGACTTTACCTGATGCCGAGACCAGGAAACACAGCTTCAAATCAGACGAGTTGACGGTAATCGCGGCCCCTGTGTACAGTGGACGCATCCCCGTGACGGCTGTGAGACGCTTAAAGAAAGTGAAGGGGAGACAGGGCCCCGCCGTCCTCATCGTAGTGTACGGTAACAGAGCCTTCGAGGACGCTTTGCTTGAACTCAAGGACATCGCGCTGGAGCAGGGCTTCCGACCAATCGCTGGGGCGGCGTTCATCGGAGAACACAGCTTCGACACGCCTGAGACGCCGATAGCCACGGGTCGCCCAGATAAGGCGGACCTGGATAAGGCGGAGGCGTTCGGTGAGCAGGTTAAAGAAATACTTGGGCTCAGCGCGGTGCGTGAGCTGGAGGTTCCTGGGCACAGACCCTACAGGGAGAATAGTGGCTGGAATAAGCCTTACGAGGAAAGAGAAAAGGGTGACCAATGGTCGCCTGAGACCAACACTGAAGCCTGTATACTGTGCGGTATGTGTGCACGTGTTTGTCCGACGGCCGCCGTGACCGTTACTGGTTCAGTGAAGACGGTTAAAGCGGACTGCATCGCTTGCACCGCGTGCGTTAAGAGCTGCCCGACAGGTGCAAGAATCTGGACACATGAGCGGGTGAAGAAGGCAGCGTCTTGGCTCTACACTAACTTCAGTGAAAGAAGAGAGCCTGAACTCTTTCTATAACTTGTAGACTTTATCTTCCTCAGATCCATTTAATAGCCAAGTTCA
>DATKWY010000305.1:0-3949 GCA_035529295.1 Candidatus Desulfaltia sp.
CTCCTCAAGAACCATTCCGTCCATGAGGTGGGGGCTAAGACCCACAGCCCTCACACCGGGGTGGTCCGGGAAAGCTAGGCCAACCCCCGCGCTCCTCACCTGGACCTTGTCACTGATGGCCAGCTTCTCAAGGGTCCCATCGTCGAAGTGGGCCACCACATGGTGGCCGCCACCGGGGATGTACCCCACCTTGCCGACCACCACCCCTGAGCCGCCCTTGGCTTCACCATTCACCACCTTGGCTGCGTTGCCGACGCAGCTGAAGTTCCTGAAGCTGCCCTTAGCGTTGTCGTTGCCGACGCCGTCCAGCGAGACGCCGGGCTCCACCTTGTCGCCCCACGCCCACCCGAAGCAGGGGTCCCCAGGCTTCACGTTGTACACGATGCCGCCCCTGCCCATGCTTACAGCGGGTTTACCGTCCCAGCTGGTGGTGTAAGGGACCTCCACCGAGGCGTTGGTGACCTCGCCTATGACTCCTATCTCCAGAAGATGCTCTCTGTTAGTCTTAACCATAGAGACTCCCATGAAGATGTGCCCAATGATTATTTTACAGTAACCCCACAGCCCACTGTTTAAATAGCTGGCTTCAGTCCTTTACAGGAAAAGGGCTGATTAGTTTGTCACGTGGTCGAGAGTACGACGGAGCCATCACCATATTCTCCCCTGAAGGCCGCATATACCAGGTAGAGTACGCTCTGGAGCTTGTGAAACGGGGCAGCCCCATCGTGGGCATCAGGAGCCCCGAGGGCGTGGTCCTTGCAGCTATGGAGCCTCAACAGAGCAGACTAGCGGCCCCCGGCAACAGCAAGAAGATCTACAAGATCGATGAACACGTGGCGGTAGCCGTCTCGGGGCTCAGCCCAGACGCCAGAGTCCTCATAAAGCAGGCCAGGTACATCGCCCAGGGCAACAGGATGACCTACGACGAGCCCGTGGACATAGAGGACCTCACCAGCGGCGTAGGCGACCTCCTGCAGCGGTACACCCAGAACGCCGGCGTACGCCCCTTCGGCGTGAGCCTACTCTTCGGCGGCGTAGATAACTACAGGATCAGTCTCATATCCACTGACCCCAGCGGCAGTTACAGGGGCCACAAGGCCACGACCATAGGTAGGAGCAGTGAAAAGGCTAGGAAGGTCCTTCAGGATCAATTCAGAGACGAGATAACCTTGGATGAGGCAGTCGCCCTGGCCGTGGAGGCCATCAAGGAGGCCGCCGAGGAGACCCTGACCCCAGAGAACCTGAACATAGCCACAATCCCGGCTTCCACGAAGCAGTTCACGGGCCTCAGCGACGAAGAGGTCAAAAAGTTCCTGTAGCCGCAGGGTTTATACTGAACCCCCATTTCTCAATGAGTGAACAGTCATGCCAGGTAAGAAGAGCCTAAGCAAAGTAGAGAAGACCCAGGCAACCAAAGACAAGGCCGAGAAGAAGGATAAACGCGACAAGATCATTGGGACCGTTGAGATCCCCGACACCAACAGCGAAGAGGTGATGCAGGCCCTCAGAAAGATGAAGGCCATCACACCCAACTCCGTGGCGACCCAGTTCAACCTGAAGGTGAGCGTAGCCAAGAAGATGCTGAGGAACCTGGAGACCGCGGGCACCCTGGAGCTGGCGGCAAGCAGCCAGAACATCAAGGTCTACGCCTTGAATCAGGACTAGGCCCGCGCGATAATTATCCTTGAACCGCTTCTGAGGCCCTGGAACAGTTCCAGGCCTTCCCGTATCTCACCAACCCTGTTAACTTGGCCGTATGGTGTGATGTCCTTAGGGTAGATACAAAGGGCGTCGCCTCGGGGCCAGTAGCCTATGGTTCCGGTCTCCACCCTGCTGACGGGTTTCTCGACGCCTCTCTTTATACCCATGAGGATACTGACGAAGCCCACGGCGGGGCTGGTCCTGGTGTTCATGGGCAGCCTCTTCAGTATTTCCTCCACGGTGAGAGGCGCCGTGAGCCTGTTCAGTATGCCTCGGGCTTCGCCTTTACCGACAACAGTGATCTTGATGGGTATCTTGGATAGGCTGTCACCCACACTGCTCTACTCCGTACTTTACAATCATCTCAGCGAAGTCCTTACCCGTCGCAGACTTTATGCCCTGCCACCCCGGGGACGCGTTCACCTCTAGGACCACGGGGCCGTCCGGACCCTCCAGCAGGTCTATGCCGGCGTAATCCAGCCTCATGACCTCCGTAGCCCTGAGCGCCAGTTTAAGGATCTCGTCGCTTATGGCCTCCTCCACCATCCTGCCCCCCTGGGCAACATTACTCTTCCAGCTGTTGTCTGGAAGGTACTTGTATACTGCCCCTGACACCTTACCGCCTATGACGAAGACTCTTATGTCGCGGCCCGGGTTCTTCACGTACTTCTGGATTAGGAGAGGGTGCTGCAGCCGCTCCAGGGTCCGGTACGCGTTGTAGGCCAGGTCCGTGTCCTGGAACCTCATGCTGCCCCTGCCCATGCTGCCCAGGATGGGCTTGTATATGACGTCACCCATCTCCTGGGTCTTCTCGTATGCCCTGGCCAGGCTCTCAGTGGTGTACGTGGAGGGTATGGGCAGCCCGTGCTGGTAGAGCCAGTACTGGGTTGCGTACTTGTCCCTGGCGCGCCTGAAAGGGTAGCTACTATTGATGACCCTGATCCCCGCCAGCTCCATGTGCTCCATGAGGCTGATGCGGCGGGTAATCTGCTCACATGAGCCGGGGCCGTAGCTCCTCAGGAGGCAGAAGTCGGCGTCTGTAACCTCCTCTCTGCCCACCCAGAACCGGGGCCCCTCCGGGCTCACCCAGCTACTCACGTCGCTAGTAGGACCGTCTACGATGGCGTGCCCCATCCGCACCGCGGTGTCCACCAGCTCCAGGCTATTAGCACTCGGCTTTGAGCCGTGAAGTACAACTATTTTCATCAGGGTCTTTTGATGTAAACGAGTCTGGGGCTATAACTTTAGCTATTTTTCAGGAGAGCCCTGAAATCAGGGCTCCTAAGGTAGGGCCTGAACTCTGGGTCGTGAAGGACTGTGACTCTGTGGTGGGGGTTCACTGCTAGGTCATCCCTGAGGGCCTCCAGCATCTTTGTCTTCTGCCCCATGACAGCGTAGCCGCAGGCCCGCTCGTAGCTGTCCCTCAGCTTGCCCCAGCCAGAGGATAGGTGCTCTGAGGCTTCGCGTTTCTCGCCTGTCGCAGCCAGTGCCACTCCTCGCGCCAGAACGGCCACAGGGTTCTCCGAGTTCAGCTCCAAGGCAATGTCAGCGTAGTCCAGCGCCAAGTCATACTCCTTCCTGACGTTGAAGACGTTTGCCAGGCTCGCCATTATCCTGGACTCCTCATGGTCGTCATCAGCGTGTTTAACGGCGTCATAGAAGGCCTTCACAGCCTCATCCAGCCTGCCTTGGAGAGTGAGGGCGCGGCCCCTCCACCAGTACCCGATGTAGTTGTTGGGCTCCTCATCCACCATGGCCTCTGCCTCCCTCAGAAGCGAATGAAAGTCGCCTAGCCCAATCAAGTTGTTCAAGTTTTTCCGTGTTTCCTCGGACTCTGATCGCATGAAGGTATTGATGCCTGGGGTAGATTTATGGGGTTCTCATGTGGAACCTGTTTTATCCTCAGGAGGCATAGGTAGAGCGTGGTCGGCGCGTTAGAGGCGGTCATCGTAGGCGCCCTGCAGGGGGTTCTGGAGTGGCTCCCGGTGTCCAGCGAGGGCAACCTGGTGCTGTTCATGGTCTCTCTCCTGGGGCTTGAGGCCACGGAGACTCTGAAGCTAGCTGTGTTCCTCCACCTGGGGACGGGCTTCGCGGCCCTCATCTATTTCCGTGAACAAGTTGTGGAGATACTGCTCGGGAGCAGCGAAGAGGGTAAGAGGCTGCGCCTTCTTCTCACCGTCATAACATTCGTCACCGGCGTCGTGGGGTTACCTGTCTACATGTTGCTCGACTTCTCCGTCGCTCAGGG
>DATKWY010000306.1:0-3588 GCA_035529295.1 Candidatus Desulfaltia sp.
CGTCCACCTTATTCAGCACGGCCTCCACGCCCGCTGCCTTCACTCCCTCCGCGACGGCTTGGGCCATCTTCTCCGTGTTCCCGCTTCGGGAATCGTAGACAATCAGCATCTTCATGGTGCTCAACCCAGCTTAGCCGCCGCGCCTTCCACCTCGTAGACTCCTTTGACCTCTCCGTAGTAGAGGACATGCATGTCCTTGGTCGGGTACACCTCGTCCTCCACGGCCTTCATGAGTTCCCCGGGCCTCATCTCGTCCTTGTACACTATCTGGCACTCGATGTGGATCGGGCACTCCTCAATGTAGGGGGCCTTCACATTGACGCCCTTTGCGGCGGTCATCCCCAGCTCCTTGAACTTGTCCATGTCCCTGCCGGACTTGGTCCCGCAGACGTCCAGCCACTTCTCCATGCCCTTCCCCGGGAGGCACACCGTGAAGCTGTCCGACTCCTCCAGCAGCTTATGCGTGTGCCTTGAGAGCCTGACGGCGACGACGAACACGGGCCTGCTCCACATGGTGCCCAGGAAACCCCAGCCTATGGTCATGGCGTTGGGTTTACTCGTCTTCCCCTGGGCCACTAGGAGGAGCCCGCCGCCCTTCATGAGCCGGTTGGTCTCGGCGATGTACTTGAACTCGTTAACCTGATTCCTCATGGGATCACGGGAAGAGAGGGGGAGTCAAGGCTTTTAAAACTGTCACCGGCAACGCGCGTACGCGCAGGATTAGTGAGGTGGATCACAGAACCGTAATCATTTATGCGCCCTGAAACCAAGCGGTGGAAATGGTTGAAGTAACGTCCGGGCTGAGCCTGATCCAGCGGATGCAGCTTCTCATAGCCGGCTCAGCGCCCACAGGGATGCGGCGCAGGCCCGGCTGGAGATGCGAGCTCCAGTTCTACGCCTTCAGGTGCCCTGTCTACGGGATCGTAGAGAATTACTCCCAGGGCCACAGCCGGACTCTCAGGTGCCCGAGGTGCTCAGACTCCATGAAAATATAGATCATTCATCCAGATTTTAATGTAAAAAGAGTCATATACTCCCGTCTGGGATAGGCTTCACAGAGCGCAGTCCAAGTGAGAGCATGTCCTTCACAGAAAAAATAGATGTCCTGGATCTACTAATCAACATACTTAGAGAGCATGAGGAGAAGCTCGACGAGTTAGTGGCGCGCCTTGAGGTGGTCAGCCAGACCATCCAGAAGGATCCTAACCTGAAGCGCAGCGTCATGGAGTACGAGCTCGGGAAGGATGCGGTGGAGGAGGAAGCCGGCGTCTCCAACATCCTGGTGGTGGACGACGACAAGAACCTGGCCAACACCTTCAAGCTGGTGCTCCAGAGCGTGGGCTTCAACGTGGACACCGCCATCACGGGCTTGCAGGCTCTATACAAGATCAACAGGAAGCAGTACGACCTGGTCATCTTGGACATCAACCTCCCGGACATGCTGGGGGACGAGGTGGCTGAGAAGATCAGGGAGAACAGCGACGACGTCAAGATCATCATGATCACCGGGTACAGCAGCTTCAAGGACGAGGTGAAGGAGCAGGAGCTGGGCATCAAGGAGGTTCTCATGAAGCCTATCCCCCCTGAGGACCTGGTGAAGATAACTAAGAAGATGCTGCTGGCCAAGGACCAGGCTTAACTCTATCTGATAGGATTTTAAGTATATTTTCGGCTTGGCGCCGGGTCACAGGCCTCTGCTGGGCGGGTATTCGTTTAGTGATAGAAAAATTCGCCATTAATTGATACCCTCCTACCTTTTTTACACATCGACCATCGTTGCCCTGTGCTTGATGTGATGAATGTGCCGTGGTTTTGTATGGTATGAACAGCGTTTTTGCGTAGATTCATGCGGCGTCGGACCGGTTCTGTGGCTCCTTTTGGTGTGGGGCGTCCGTTTCCGGTCTATCTTGCTCTACCCCCCCCTCCCCCCGCACCGCAGCTTCGGGGTGGGCTGGGCACGCACACCTTTCCTCCTTCAGGTGACTTATCCCATGCAGGCTGGGATAAGGCGAAAAAATTCATCTTATGCTTCATTTTCTTGCTTCTGTGAGGGTTTCTCTTCGTCCTCGATGTGGAGCACCAGAGAACGCGGTTAATCGATGGCCTCTATATTATGTAGCCGCTTTCTATCTTCTCGAAGTCTCGAACTAGCTCCAGGTTGAGCTCCGGCTCTATATCATCGTAGTCCTCCTCGGTGAGGTTGAACCAAGGCCCCGTGAGGGCCGCCTCCGCGGCCGGGTGGTTCCTGCCGAAGCTCTCCTGGCAGACCTTGTAGGTGAGCTTCCGGACCTGGCGCTCATCGGCGAAGCCCAGGGTGTGGAGATACTCGTGAACCAGGATGGCGAAAACGTGGGACTTCTCCTTGAGGTTCGTGGTGGACCCCAGCAGCCGCCTGTTGATGACTATGTCGTTGGTGCCCATGGGGTGGAATGCGCCCACGCGCATGGGGAGGTTCCCCAGGTACAGCATGAGGCCCACCCGGTGGAGGCCTAGGCTCCGCTTAACGGCCCCCTTCACCAGGGTGAATATGTCTCCGTAGGTCTTGGCGTGCTCCAGTTCGACGGGCGGGGTCAGGGGGTTATCCTCCTATACTGCTTCCACTGACTTGACTGCCGGTATCTTCTTCTTGAGGTAGTTCTCTACGCCCCACTTGAGGGTCATGGTGCTCATGGGGCAGCCGGCGCAGGCGCCTGTGAGCCTGACCTTCACGACTCCGTCTTTGCTCACGTCGACTAGCTCGACGTCTCCGCCGTCTACCTGCAGGTGGGGTCTTACCTCCTCGAGGGCCTGGCGTACTTCATCTATCAAAAGCGTTCACTCCCAGAAGGGAAGATTTGATGGTATTTAAACATATACAGCAACAGCAGCTACCTATTTATTATCGAATGGCGGACTGAGCCTGGAAATTATTCGGCGGAAATATAACAGGGGCGGGCCACATCGTTGCTGTTTTGCATGTGTTGATCTATAATTTTATCAAGGAAGCCATGTTTTTTTTATAACATACGCCACATGTGCAGCCATCTTTAATACTATAAATCAACAACTTCAAACATTCGTGGTATTGGCATGCCAAAGATCGTGGTAAACGATGTGGAGATAGACTGCAAGTTAGTTCTTTATGACCTTGACGGGACGTTAGTAGATAAAGAGTTCAGGAATATTTCCTTAGCAAAGGCAAGATACATGGCCATCGAAAAAGTTGTAGGACGAGAGGCTGCTACCCGCTGGGCGAAGCTGTCTGGAGTTGACCCTGAATCATTTAGCGTTGATGATGATGGTCCGTTATCTAAAGCACCTAGGAAGGAGGATCTTACCGTCGCTACCACGGCTATATGGTTGAATAAGTTGAACTGGTTTAAGGCCAAAGAACTGGCAAAAGAGGCATATGCTCTAGCTGATGCAGAGCAGAGTCGCAGATACGTGCCAAAGTTAATCGATGGAGTAATTGAGTCATTGGCGTCGTTGAAGGAAGCTGGATTACTGCTTGGGATTGCCACTAATGGGAGCGGTAAGACTGCCAGAGAGATCATGGTTTCCATCGGGGTTGATGGTTTTTTCGATGTTTATGTGGGAGCGGATGACGTG
>DATKWY010000307.1:0-7797 GCA_035529295.1 Candidatus Desulfaltia sp.
CCCACAAGGGGGCTGTAGAGGCCGAAGGCGATGTTCTCAAAGTCCAGGCGCAGCTCCTCGGACACGTCGAGCTTGGTGAGCTCGGCGGCTTCGCCGCGCACCTTTTCAAATGCGGCTGGTGGGGTGAGCCTGTCCACCAGGCGTCCTCCGTGGGGTCTGGGCATCTTGATCACTCTATGTATCCGAGCTTCCTGAGGCGCTCACGGATGAGGGCCTCCTCCTCCTCGCTGTACTCCGTCTCCTCCGGGAACTCGTTCTCCAGCAGCAGCGCCACGTACTCCTCAACGGTGGTGAAGCTGGTGCCCGCGATCTTTTCCTCGATCTTCTGGTAGAGGCTGCGGGGGATCATCACAGGTACCTTGTCCTCGCTCATTCTTTGCACCTTGCTGATTCAAGTCCACGAGAAACTAATATAACTGTTACCAAAACACTACCAAAATATGGTGAGTCGCCACCCTCCTAGCCGTCAGGGATATGTATTTAAGATAAGGCGCAGTAGCTAATCCACTAGTTCAGAGGGATAATCACCATCGCCAAACTACCGCGCCAACCGGAGATCAACATAGGCACCATAGGCCACGTAGACCACGGCAAGACCACCCTCGTCCAAGCCCTCACAGGACAGTGGGCCAGCCGCCACAGCGAGGAGCTCAAGCGAGGCATCACCATAAAGCTGGGCTACGCCGACGCGGCCATCTACAAGTGCCCTAACTGCGAGGAGCCCCAGTGCTACTGCGTGTCCGAGAAGTGCCCAGCATGCGGCGGTGACGCCGAGCTTCAGCGGACCGTGAGCTTCGTGGATGCCCCCGGCCACGAGATACTCATGGCCACCATGCTCAGCGGAGCCGCCGTGATGGACGGCGCCATACTGGTCATCGCGGCCAACGAGCAGTGCCCCCAGCCCCAGACCCGGGAGCACCTGGCCGCCATAGAGGCCGTGGGCCTACGGAACCTCATCATTGTCCAGAACAAGATCGACCTGGTGTCCAGAGAGGACGCCCAGAAGAACTATGACCAGATCAGGGTCTTCGTCAAGGGCAGCATCGCCGATGGCGCCCCCATCATCCCGGTCTCGGCCCAGCAGGAGATCAACATAGACCTCCTCATCCAGGCCATGGAGCAGTACCTGCCAACCCCGGAGAGGGACCCAGACCTGCCGCCCAGGATGTACATAATCAGGAGCTTCGACGTCAACAAGCCTTGGACCTCCATCGAGGAAATAGTGGGCGGGGTCCTGGGGGGGAGCATAACCCAGGGCAACTTCAAGATGGGGGACGAGGTGGAGATTAAGCCGGGCCTACCGACGCGGCAGAAGAACAGGATCAAGATGCGGGAGCTCCTCACGGAGATAACCAGCCTCCACGTCGGCGGCACGGGTGTGGACGAGGCTATACCCGGCGGGTTAGCGGGTGTGGGCACCATGCTGGACCCCTCCATCACCAAGAGCGACGGGCTGGTGGGAAGCCTGGTGGGCAAACCGGGTACACTGCCCGAGGTCCTGGAGAAGCTTGTGTTAGACTATGAGCTCTTCGAGAACGTGGTGGGCAGCCGTGAGGCGGAGAAGGTGGCCAAGGTGGCCAAGGGTGAGAAGTTGCTGCTGAACGCGGGCACCGCCAAGACCATGGGGGACGTCACCGACATCAGGAAGTCCACCCTGGAGGCCAGCCTCAGCATCCCCATATGCGCGGAGACGGGCGACAGGGTCGCCATCAGCAGGCGCATAGGGAGCAGGTGGAGGCTCATCGGAGTAGGGACCGTAAGTGGCTGAGTTGCCGGTCAAGGTTCTACTCGACACAAACTTTCTGCTAGTACCCATTCGCTTCGGCGTGGACATATTCGCAGAGGCGGAGAGGGCCCTCAACCAGCTGGTGGAGCTAACGGTCACTTCCAGCGTGCTGAGGGAGATGGAGTCCCTGAAGGAGGAAGCTGGGCCCAAGTTCCAGAGGGAGCTGGACTTCGCATTGACTCTGGCCTCCAGGTGCGCCGTCGTCGAGGACGAGCCCCGAGAGGGTGAGACGGTGGACGACTCCCTGATCCGGCTCGCCTCAGAGACTAATTACGTGGTCGCTACGACGGACTCGGAGCTCAGGAGGCGGCTCAGGGACAGGGGCTTGAAGGTACTCTACATGCGCCAGAAGAGATATTTGGTAGTAGAGTAGGTACTGGTTTTTACAGGCTGGGTTTGATTATCAGCGTATAAGTTTTAAGTCAGAATACATTCCCTTTGTGGACATAGGTTAGTGAAAGCGCCTAGACTTTAACACGGTGTCGGCTTTGGAGAAGAGTAACTGGCATACCACAGAGATCGATGACGCCCTGAAGAGCCTCGAGTCCGGTAGGCAGGGCATCACTGATGAGGAGGCTGAGCGGCGTCTCCAGATTTACGGCCCCAACGAGCTGGTGGAGGAGCAGAAGCGGAAATGGTACCACCTCCTCTACGAGCAGTTCACCAGCATCCTCGTCATCATACTGATTATCGCGGCCATCGTGTCCGCCTACATAGCTATCCAGGAGGGGGAGCCTATGACGGACACTTGGGTCATCCTCTTCATCGTGGTAATGAACGGCATCCTAGGATTCGTCCAGGAGTACAGGGCCGAGAAGGCCGTGGAGGCCCTCAAGGCCATGGTGTCGCCCCACGTCCTGGTTCTCAGGGGGGGGAAGGAGGAGTCCATCGACTCCAAGGACCTGGTCCCCGGTGACATCGTGCTGCTTGAGGCAGGGAGCCGGGTGCCAGCTGACTGCAGACTGATCGAGGCGGCCAACCTGGAGGTTGACGAGGCCGCCCTCACAGGCGAGTCTAGGCCCGTGAGCAAGAACCTGAAGGTGGTCACGCCTGAAGCGGGCATCGGCGACCAGAAGAACATGGTGTTCATGGGCACGGTGATCACCAGCGGCCGCGCCGTGGCCCTGGTGACCGATACGGGGATGAGTAGCCAGTTCGGCAAGATCGCTGGCATGGTTCAGTCCATCGACACCGAGGACCCGCCCCTGCGCAAGAAGATGGAGCGGCTGGGGAGGCAGCTGGCCCTGATAAGCGTGGCTTGCACAGTCTTCGTGTTCTTCGTCCTCCTCTTCGTCCACGACAGGCCCCTGAAGGACGTGTTCATGACCAGCATCAGCCTGGCCGTGTCAGCCATACCCGAGGGGCTGCCCGCCGTGCTCACCATCACCCTGGCCCTGGGAACGGCCCGCATGGCCCGGCAGAGAGCCATAGTGAGGAAGCTGGCCAGCGTGGAGACCCTGGGCAGCACCACCGTGATATGCAGCGACAAGACGGGGACCCTGACCAAGAACGAGATGACGGTCACCCGGATCAACGCCAACTGGGTCACCTTGGCCGTCACGGGGGCCGGGTACGACCCCGTGGGAGAGTTCCACGGCGACGGAGCCAAGACGGACCCCGCATCGGACCCGACCATGGAGCTTCTCCTCAGGATCGGGGCCCTCAACAATGACTCCCACCTACAAAACAACAACGGCTCTTGGGTGGTCTTCGGGGACCCCACAGAGGGCGCCCTGGTGGCGGTCGCCGAGAAAGCCGGGATATCCGTCAAGGAGATCAACGAAAAGTACCCGCGGGTCGCCGAGCTTCCCTTCGACTCAGCCCGCAAACGCATGACCACCATCCACAGGACCCCGGAGGGCAGGCTCGTAGCCTACGTGAAGGGGGCCCCCGAGATCATCATCGACAGGTGCACCAGCGTACTGGACGGGGAGCCTAGGACCATCAACGAGGCCGACCTCAAACAGAACCTGGACCAGATGAAGAATATGGCCGTCGACGCCCTCCGCGTCCTGGCCATGAGCTACAAGTGGCTGCCGGATGACTTCGACCTCGTCGACCTCGACGTGGAGGATGTGGAGAGCGAGCTCACCTTCGTAGGGATACAGGGCATGATTGACCCTCCACGGGAGGAGGTGCCCTTGGCCATCAGGACCGCCCAGAGCGCGGGCATCAGGACGATCATGGTCACCGGTGACCACAGGGTCACAGCGGTAGCCATAGCCAGCCAGATAGGCATCCTCAAGGAGGAGACCAACGAATCGGTGTTGGAGGGCTTCGAGCTGGAGGCCCTCACCGACGTAGAGCTGGACGAGACCATCGAGGATGTGCGCGTCTGCGCCAGGGTGAGCCCCGCCCACAAGATGAGGATCGCCCAGAGCCTTAAACGCCTCGGCCACATCGTGGCCATGACGGGGGACGGCGTCAACGACGCTCCAGCGCTTAAAGCCGCCGACATAGGGGTGGCCATGGGCATCAAGGGCACCGACGTCACCAAGGAGGCCAGCGACATGGTGCTGGAGGACGACAACTTCGCCACCATAGTCACGGCCATCAAGGGTGGCAGGGAGATATACGACAACATAGCCAAGTACATCAGGCTCATGCTGGCAGCCAACTTCGACGAGTTCATCGAGATCACGGTTACCGCCGCCCTCGGCCTGCCAGTGCCCTTCCTGCCGATACATGTGCTGTGGATTAACCTTGTGACGGACGGTTTGCCCGCCGTGGCTCTGAGCATCGACCCACCGGACCCGGACATCATGAAGTACCCGCCCAGGGACCCCAAGGAGGACATACTGAAGCGGTTCTGGAGGTTCATCCTCTTCGCCGCCCTGGTGGACTTCATCAGCGACTTCATACCCTTCTTCTACGCCTTCGTGACCACCCTGGAGGCGACAGCCGACTACGAGTTGGCCGCCACCACAGCCAGAACCGTCGCCTTCACCAGCATAGTGTTCTTCGAGTTCTTCCTGGCCTACCAGTGCAGGAGCGAGACCAAGCACATCTTCCAGATGGGGTGGAAGGGGGTCACGGCCAACAAGTGGCTCTTCGTCTCAGTCGCTGTTGGCTTGGGGCTCCAGATTATGATCCTCTACACCCCCTCTCTGGCGGACGTATTCCACGTGGTGCCCTTGTCGCCCTTCCTCCTGGGGCTGTGCCTGCTGGGCAGCTTCACGGCGTTCCTCATAATTCCGGGGAAGCTCATACCGCGGAGACGGTACGCGGAGCATAAAAAACTGTAAAAAACGGGGCTTCCACCCTACACATTTTTATACATTATGGCTCGTATAATGCCGGACTAGATAAAAACCCCGGAGGTTTTGTGGTCATGTTTGATGCTTGGTATATAGCCCCCGTCTCGGCGGTAATATCGATTCTAGTAGGCTTCTATATCCATGACTTTGTTAAGAAGCAGGACACCGGCACAGAGCGAATGCAGTTCGTGGCCGGCGCCATCAAGGAGGGTGCGAGGGCCTTCCTCAACCGCATGTACAGGACTCTCGGCGTGTTCGTCGCCGTCATGGCCTTGGTGCTGCTCATCTTCCTGCCTCATCCCACCTGGGCCACCGGTAACATCATGGCCAACGTCATACTGGCCGTCGGCTACGTCTTCGGCTCCGTGTGCAGCGCCATCGCGGGCTGGCTGGGGATGGACGTGGCCACGGACGCCAACGTGAGGGCGGCCAGCGCGGCCCGCAAGGGCATCACCAAGGCCTTCCCCATAGCCTTCAGGGGCGGAGCCGTCATGGGCACCAGCGTCACAGGCCTGGCGCTGGCCGGTGTTAGCGTCCTCTACTTCCTCACCCGTGACCCTAATGTCATCCTGGGGTTCAGCTTCGGGGCCTCGGCCATGGCTCTCTTCGCCAAGGCCGGAGGAGGGATATTCACTAAGACGGCTGACATTGGCGCGGACCTTGTGGGCAAGGTGGAGATGGATCTGGACGAGGACGACCCCAGGAACCCCGCCGTCATCGCCGACAACGTGGGCGACAACGTGGGCGACGTGGCCGGGATGGGCGCCGACCTCTACGACAGCTACGTGGCCAGCCTCATGGCCGTCATGGTCCTGGGCAAGGTGCTGGGCGGCTACCTGTTGGAGCTGCCCCTCGTCTTCGCCGGCCTGGGCGCCTTCAGCAGCCTCATAGGTATCTTTGTTGTACGTGTCAAGGAGGGCGGGGACCCCGGCTCGGTGCTCAACAGGGGCACCTACGTCACTGTGGGCCTCTTCATGGTGCTTAGCTACCTGGCTACTAGCCTCCTGGGATACAACATTAGGTTCTGGGGCGCTGCGGCTGTAGGCCTCATCGCCGGCGTCGTCATCGGCGTCACCAGCGACTACTTCACCAGCATCAACAGGCCCCCGGCCAAGAACACGGCCGAGAGCAGCGTCACGGGCCCCGCCATCAACATCATCACGGGTTTCAGCTATGGCCTCCTCAGCGTGTTCCCGCCCTTGGTTGGGATCGGCTTGGCGGCTTGGATAGCCTACACGGTGACCGAGGCCATAGGCCCCGGGTACGGCGTCTACGGCATCGGCATAGCCGCCTTCGGCATGCTCAGCATCGTGGGCATGGTGGTGGCTACCGACAGCTTCGGCCCCATCGGTGACAACGCCAAGGGCATCGCCGAGCAGGGCGGCCTGGACCACGAGACCATCGAGATACTGGACGCCATGGACGCCGCCGGCAACACCAGCAAGGCCATCACCAAGGGCTTCGCCATCGGCGCGGCCGGGCTGACGGTCATCAGCATCCTGGCCGCCTTCAAGGCGGTGGCCGAGGCCGAGCTGGGCGCCGCGGTCTCCTTCGACCTCATGAACCCCCTGGTCATGATGGGCGCCCTCATAGGCTTAGCAATACCCGCCGTGTTCAGCAGCCAGCTCATGCTAGGCGTCGGTAGGAACGCGTCCAGGATGATCGAGGAGATCCAGCGCCAGTTCCGCGAGATACCGGGCCTAAGGGAGGGTAAGGAGGGCGTCGTCCCCGACTACGCCAGTTGCGTGGACATCGCCACGGTGGGAGCCCTCAAGGAGCTGCTGCCCGCCAGCGTCACGGCCATCGTCGTGACCCTGGCCGTGGGCTTCATCTTCGGCGTGGAGGCCCTGGGAGGGTACCTGGCGGGCTGCATCTTCAGCGGCCTCCTCCTGGCGCTCCTCATGAGCAACGCGGGGGGCCTCTGGGACAACGCCAAGAAGTACGTGGAGGAGGGACACCTGGGAGGCAAGGGCAGCGACGCCCACCACGCGGCCGTCATAGGCGATACCGTGGGCGATCCCTTCAAGGACACGGCGGGGCCCAGCCTGAACACGCTGATCACGGTCATCGGGCTGGTGGCCCACGTTTTCCTGCCCCTCTTCCTCCTCTTCTCAATATTCTAGGCGCAGCAGGACTCCCTATATCTTTATTAGTTTGAACCAGTCTACTTTGATAGCCCAACGAGGAAAACAGCCATGTACAAGTACCTCAGAGACGCCTGGAAGAGCCCCAAGGACAGCTACGTTCAGGACATAATGCGGGAGAGGGCCATAACCTGGCGCAAGCAGCCCTCAGTGATCAGACTTGACACACCCACAAGGCTCGACAGGGCCCACAGCCTGGGCTACAAGGCCAAGAAGGGCTTCGTGATGGTTAGGTCACGGGTGCCTAGGGGCGGCCGCAAGAAGTTGAGGCCGGTGCTGGGGCGCAGGCAGAAACGGATGGGCGTAACCAAGTACACGCCGGCCAAGAGCAGGAGGCTCATAGCCGAGGAGAGGGCGGCCCGGAAGTACCCCAACATGGAGGTGCTCAACAGCTACTGGGTGTGGCAGGACGGCCGCTACAAATGGTTCGAGGTAATCATGGTGGACCCAAGCCACCCGGCCATCAAGTCCGACAAGGACGTCGGCTGGGTCGCAGGCAAAAAGAACTAGCCTCAAAACCCTACAATCGACCAGGTTTCATTGAACGTGTTCCTAGTAACAAACCAGTTAAACGGGGAAACATCTCACTGAAGTAAAAACATGAGGCAGG
>DATKWY010000308.1:0-4187 GCA_035529295.1 Candidatus Desulfaltia sp.
CAAAAGCCAGAGAAGAAAAGAAAGGCTGGAGAAGATTTATACCCTTCTAGCATTTTATGAGGACAGGTATATACATATTTATTGATAACCCTCGATATATCTGAGATGTAAGAATGTCACTCTTAGTTCAAGAGAGTAACCAAAGGACCACCACATGCAATTATGCGTTTAACTAATATACATCAGAGAAGGTATGAAAAGCCCACAGCTTTTATTATTACAGGTATAATCTTATCCCTAAAATACCAGGAAACACAATAACTGGAAAAAAGTATTATATATACAGAATAGTGATCAATTCACAAGTCTATCATTCATCGGGTAGTGTCACCGTGACTCGGCTTAGAGTGCACCACGAACTGTCCGGTGGATAGGCGAAGAAAAACGGAAGGAAAAACAATGGCAATAATAGTAACAGGACGATTAATGACATTCATACTGCTGATTCTAACATTCGCCTTAATGTACTACTACATGTACTTGGGCAAACAAGGGAAGACGTTCAAGATCCGAACACTGCCAGCCATACAGGCCATCCCGGAGGCCGTTGGAAGGGCCGCCGAGATGGGCCAGCCAGTGATGTGGACGCCCGGTATCGCCGGCGGCCTCAACGACTCCACCCAGGGACCGCAGACCCTCGCCGCCATCTCCATCCTGGAGTACGTGACCGAAGAATGTGTGAAGGCGGGTGTCAAGATTGCGGCCATATGTCCGCTGCCAGACGCGCTGCCCTTGGTGGAGGAGACCATGAGGACAGCATACATGTCCCAGGGCAAGCCTGAAGAGTTCGATGTCGAATCCGTCAGGTTCCTCTCAGGCCAGTCAGCGTACATGACAGGAACCCTAGGGTACCTGCAGAGGGAGAGGCCCGCCTCCACCATACTGGTGGGCGGTTTCTACTACGAGTCCGTGATCATCGCTGAGGGCGGTAACACCATCGGCGCCATGCAGATCGGTGGAACAAACAACACACACCAGATGCCCTTCCTGGTGGCCACATGCGACTACATGCTCCTCGCGGAGGAGCTGTACGCCGCAGGTGCGGCCATCAGTGGGAACCCGGACATGCTGGGCTCAATCAAGGGCGAGGACATAATCAAGTTGTTACTCGTGGCCCTGACTGGTGTCGGCTTCCTGCTTGGAGCAGCTAAAATAAACTTCATAGCGGACCTACTGAGGATGTGATGAAGAATGTCGAATATATTAAAACGTGAAGCAGTCTTCGCGGTAACGGGGATAGTCACTGTGCTCATGTTCGTCGAGTACTTCTTCTTCCCACAGGACTGGATCGTGGCCTCAACCATCAGGAACTGGGCTGTGATAATCTACAACATCAGCCTAGGTCTGGGTGGCGTCAGGCTCATAATGCAGCACACCATGGGGACCCAGAGAAGGAGGGAGAACTGGCAGTTCAGCGTACTGTTCCTCGTGGCGTTCGTCATCATGCTCTTCACTGGTCTCGCTGGATACCTAGGCACAGGTGTAGCCACCAGCAACGGCATCTACAACTGGCTGTTCAACAACGTCTACACGCCTCTCGGTTCGACGACGTACGCCATCACAGGCTTCTACATCTTCTCAGCCGCCTACAGGGCGTTCCGCGCCAGGAACGTTGACGCAGCCCTCATGCTCATAGCTGGGTGCTTCGTCATCCTGAGCAACGCCCCAGTCGGCGAGGTCATCTGGAGCGGAATCCCAGCCATCGGAGAATGGTTCAGGTTCGTGGGCCAGGTGCCCGGAATGAGGGTCTTCGGAGTGGTAGGCGGCCTAGGAACTATCGCCTACGGCTTCAGGGCTCTGCTGGGTAAGGAGAGAGGCTTCTACGCTGGAGGTGCAGAGGAGTGAGCGGCCAGAACATCTTCGACAAGCTGCAGAACATCGATAGAAGGGTGTTCTACTGGGTGCTCTTCATCACGCTGATGGTTCCCTTCATCATGCCCATCGGGCTACCCGTCAAGGTGGTCAAAAACACGAGGGACCTGTACGAAGGCGTCACTGGTGACAACATCAACCCAGGCGACATAGCCATCATGAACTTCGGGTACGGCGTAAGCGCGTGGAGCGAGTGCGCCCCCGGTTTCACGGTGTGCGCCAAGGCACTGCTCAGGGAAGGCGCCAGGATCGTCTTCATGGGCGCCCACTACGACGTAGAGCTCTCATACAACAAGCTGAGATCAGAAGCAGCGGAGGACTTCGCAACCAAGCAGTACGGCGTGGACTACGTGTTCCTAGGCTACTTCGCTGGCGGCGAATCAGCCATAGCACAGCTGGCGACTGACTCATGGACCGTCTACCCTGAGGACCACTATCGTACCCCCGTGTCTGAGATCCCGCTGATGCAGGACTTCCACGGGTGGCAGGATGTCGCGGTGGTGCTCAGCTCCGACACAGGTGACGTCGGATCCTATTTCCTTAGGCAGTGGCAGGGCGCCCACGGCACAAAGCTGGCTGAGATCGGCATCGCCATGAACGGCTCAACAGACTACCCCTACTACCTGGCCGGCAACTACTTCGGGCTCAGCATTGGGTCCAGAGGCGGAGCCGAGCTCGAGGTCCTCATAGGGGAGCCCGGTGAGGCAACCACGGCAATGGACAGCATCAACGCTTCTCACATACTGATCGTGCTAGCCGTCATACTGGCTAACGTCGGATACCTAGTTCAGAGGAGGCAAGCGTAATGGCGTACCCAACAGCAACACTTGACGTCATCGGGCTCTGGACCGGCTGGCTGCTGATGCTCATGATCTACAGCTACCCGCTGTACAAGGAGAACGTGACCTACAGGTTCGCGGAGCACATCTTCATCGGCATATTCCTGGCCATCAACCTGGTGGTCAACTTCACCAACGTGATAAGAATATGCGTGACCCCGCTGCTTGGAGGAGACTTCATGATGATCGTGCCCCTTGTCATGGGTATCATGATCTACACGATGCTGATACCCGAGTACAGGTGGATCAGCAGGTACCCCATCGCCGTTCTGGTAGGCGCAGGCTTCGGCCTGGGCATGAGAGGAGTCATCAAACCCAGCATACTGGACGCCATCGTCAGCACAATCACGGCGCCCAGCACAGGAGCAATGATGGACTGGGTCAACTTCCTGTACATAGCGGTGGGCCTCATCAGCAGCGTAATGTACTTCCTGCTAACCTACGAGCACACAGGGGCCCTGCAGGCACCAACAAGGATAGGCCGCTTATTCATCATGATCGGCCTCGGCGCCTACTTCGGCAACACCGTGCTCTTCAGGTTCACGATGCTCACAGGAAGGGCTCAGTTCTTCCTACAAGTCCTGAAGATAATTCCGATGTAAATCCCCCCCAAATTTTTCTTTACATTTTCTCTCGTAGAGGTTAAAAGGCTCCACAGTCACCAATATTTGAGGAAATTGGACAGACAGCTTCTCGACGACCTCCTAAAAGAGGAGAACGTGCTGCCCCGAGTCAAGGTGGAGGCCCTCCTGCTGCCCCACCTCGGGCTGCGGAGAGTCTCCCAGGTAACCATCCCGGCAGAGTTTCCCGGGGGCGCAGAGATGGGGCAACGCATAGACGAGAAGGTTCAGCCCCACATGGCGAAGCTGCCCACCGTCACGGAGCCGGCCGCCAAGCTCATGGCCGTCAGGGTCCTTAAGGATATGCTGGAGAAGGGCTTCGAGGAGCACGTGGAGGGGTCACCCCAGTACAAGGCCCTCTACGCGTGGACGGACAGGCTGGGGTTGAAGTCGGAGCAGTCCAAGGTCCGTCCCACAGTCCACGAGGTATACATCTTCAAGGACAGAGCCGTGAGGAAGGATCTGGTGGGCCTCCTCAGGGACCGGGAGAAGCTCAGGCATAAGGTGCAGAGAAAGCCGGACCCCAAGCTGGGGGGCATCCGGTTCGCCTACCCGGAGGAGTTCGAACCCGGTTGGATCAAGAGGATGGGCCGCCTCCTGGGCTACCCCGAGTGCTGCGTGGACAGGTACGCCGAGGACCGGGCCAAGGGCGTAAACGTGGAGGCCCGGGCGGCCAACCAGCTAATCGAGGCCGCCAAAGGAGGAGAAAGCATCAACCCCCACGCCTATCCCCTCGGCTACTTCTTCCCCTGTAGACCGGACTGCCCGGCGTCCACCGCCGTGGTCACAGAGTGGCGTAAGAGGCTGGAGGAGCTCGACCCCGGCGTCGGCGCCATGTACGGGGACATGGTGAGGG
>DATKWY010000309.1:0-3728 GCA_035529295.1 Candidatus Desulfaltia sp.
GAAGACGGCGCGGCCCCCGTCGGGGCTTATCTGGGGGTCCGAGACGGCCTGGATGCTGGCCAGGTCCATGATCTCAACAGGCTTCCTGTCAGCCATAACACATCAAACTAGATTCACTGTTCAATGATAAAAATGCAGCTAGGTTAGCCTAGCCGGCCGTGCTTCCTCAGGATCGTCTCCACCTGCTCTAGGGGCAGAGCGTGGCGGACTTGGCCCTGAAACCCGGTCATGGTTTCGGCCATGAACAACGCGTTCAATATGGCTTCCTCGGTGGCCTCCACCGTGGCCTTGTATAGGGGGCTGAGTACGCCATCACCTGCGACTCCTTTGAGTTCGTCCAGGCTGGACGTGTACTCGCCCCTGGGCAGCCTGCCTGTGGTGAAGGCTACGGTGAAGTCGCCGCTGCCGTTGCCGCTGTAGCTGCCGGTCCTGGCCAGGCCCATGGTTGTGCGCTTGGCTATCTTCCACAGCTGCCGGGTGTCCAGGGCTACATCGGTTGCCACGATCATCATGATGCTGTTGCCTGGGCTCGGCCCCGGCTTCTCAGGTAGCCTCACCTCCCTGCCGACGGGGGCCCCTGCTATCAGCAGGTCATCCTTTCTGCCGCAGTTGAGCTGGACCAGAACGCCCACGTTGGCGGCGCCCACGCGCCTGCTTGACGTCCCTATGCCTCCCTTGAACTCGTAGCCCGTCATAGGGGTGCCTGCGCCGACGTTTCCCTCCGCCACCCGGCCCCGCCCTCTGATGCTCCTGGCCTCGTCTGCTGCCTTGAACACGTGCTCCGGGCCGACTACGCGGTGGAAGTTGTTGGTGAGGTAGCCGCCGTTGGTCTCCCCCACCACGGCGTTTATCGTTCTGGGCGTCAAGCCATAGCCCTCAACGCAGTAGTCGATGAGGGCGTCGGCCACCCTGTAGGTGTTCATGGTCTCCGTCAGCATAATAGGGGTCTCTATGTTGCCCTCGAACGTGATCTGGGTGAGCCCCACGGACTTGCCGTACCCGTTGAGGACGTCCACGGCGGCAGCTACCTTCTCCTCGTAGAGGTTCCCCGGGTGGGGTGTTATGGCGGTGACCCCCGTGCGTGTGTCCTCCCCCTCTATTAGGGTCACGTGGCCGACTCCTACCCCCTCCACGTCAGTGATGGCGTTGTTCTTGCCGGGCTCGCCGCCCAGCTCGACGCCTATCTCCCTAGCCCTCCTCCTTCTCATGGCTCATGAAGACGCCGCACATACCATATATTTTTTGGGTGGCCCCTGTATAATTGGATTGAGTTGAGGGGCCGAGAGTTCTTCCTGGAGCGTTACAGTAGGATGGGGCGCAGCCTCACCGGGGACGAGGTGGCCCCCCAAGCCATCAGGGTGAACCCCCTCAGGGCTGAGGGCGGCGAGGTAGTTGAGGCTCTCACCGATAACGGCGTGGCTCTCAAGAAGATACCCTACCTAGACCACGGCTACGTCGTCGAACACACAGAGTTCAGCCTCGGCGCCACCCTAGAGTACCTCCTGGGCCTCTACAGCCTCCAGGAGGCGGCCAGCCAGCTCCCGGTCCAGGCCCTAGCCCCCGGACCAGAGGACACTACCCTAGACATGTGCTCGGCCCCCGGAGGCAAGACCACCCAGATGGCCGCCTACATGATGAACGAGGGCGTCCTGTATGCCGTGGACGCCAGCAGGGACCGCCTCTACGCGGTGGAGAACAGTCTGGAGCGGTGCGGCGTCACCAACTGCCTGGTCTACCACGGTGACGCGGAGCGGATAGAGCTGGGGGCCGTGTTCACGAAGATTCTCTTGGACGCCCCCTGCAGCGGCAACTACGTCACGGACCCGGAGTGGTTCAGCAGGCGGAGCCTCCGGGACGTGGAGGCCAACGCCGAGAGGCAGAGGCGTCTCCTCTCCAGGGCCGTGGGTCTCCTGGAGAGGGGGGGCCGGCTCCTGTACAGCACCTGCAGCCTGGAGCCTGAGGAGAACGAGCTAAACGTCCAGTGGCTCCTGGAGAACCACCCCGTGGACCTGGAGCCCATGGCTGGCCCGGGGACGCCGGCTGCCACCGAGGTATTCGGAGTGGAGCTGGACCCAAAGTTGTCCCTTTGCAGGAGGCTTTGGCCCGGAGATGGGACCCAGGGCTTCTTCATGGCGGAGGCGGTGAAGCTGTGAGGCTCCTGAAGAGGCTCCTCAGGGACCTGAACTCGGGGCTCAGCCCCAGTGAGGACGAGGTGGTGAGGATCAACGACCAGTACTTCACCCTGACCCCGGCCCTCCGGGACGGCCTCAAGACTAGGGAGGGCCTGGTGTACTCCGGACGATACCTGGGCAGGGACCGGAGGCTCTTCGAGCCCAGCTCCCTCCTACTGCAGGCGCTGGCCTCCGAGCCGGGCACCCGGAAGGCCCACGTGGACAGGGATACGGCGTGGCTCTTCGTCTGCGGCAGGGACATCTTCCAGGAGAGCATAGCGGCTGTGGAGGGGGAGCTGAGCCTGAGCAGCCACTGCCTCGTGATGTACGGTGGCCGCTGCATCGGGTACGGCCGCTACGAGACGGCCGGAGATCAAAGGATCATCAGGAACATGTTCGACTTGGGGGACTTCCTCAGGCGGGAAACCTGATCCCCAAACTGTTTTATCGTGAAGCCGCATCGTAACCATCCATGAGCGTGTATTCCAGGTACGGCGTCAAACGCGTCGTCAACGCGGCTTTCCACCTCACAAGGCTGGGGGGCAGCACCCTGAGCCCGAAGGTGCTTAAAGCCATGGAGGAGGCCAACGAGAGCTACTGCAGCATGTGGGACCTCATCGAGAAGGGCAGCGAACACATAGCCAAGGGCATAGGGGCCCCCGGGGCGTGGATCACCAGCGGCGCCTTCAACGCACTGGTGCTGGCTGCGGCCGCCTGCATGGCGGGCAAGGACACCGAGAAGATGAGGAGGCTCCCCGACACCGAGGGGATGAGGAACGAGTTCATTATCCAGCGCAACGCTAGGCTCCTCGTCTACGACCGCAGCATGGAGGTGGCCGGAGGCAGGTTCGTGTTCGTTGGCGACGAGAGGTGGGGCGCCACCAAGGAGCACATCGAGAACGCTATAACTGATCGGACGGCGGGCATCCACTACGCGTACCCCACGGCGGGCAACCCCTTCATCTGCCCCCTGGAGGACGTCCTGGAGGTGGCCCACAGCCACGGGGTCCCCGTCATAGTGGACGCCGCAGGGATGACTTACCCCACAAACATCATGAAGAAGTTCATGGACATGGGCTGCGACGTGGTTGCAGTCGGAGGCAAGTACGTGGGCGGCCCCAACAGCACAGGGTTCGCCTACGGCCGCAAGGAGATCATCGAGGCCATCTCGCTGCACAGCTTCATAGGCGCCGAGTCGGGGCCCGACGAAAAGGCTGGCCTCTACAGGAGCATAGGCCGCGGCTACAAGCTGGACAGGCAGGAGATCATAGGGCTGCTTGTGGCCTTTGACGAGTGGATGACCATGGACCACGACGCGGAGAGGTTCCAGCCGGCGTGGAAGAAGGTCAGGTACATCGAGAAGCGGATAAGGAAGCTGCCGGGGCTGAAGAACGCCACATTCAGCTACTACCCTAAGAGCGGGGAGGGCACTGGGTACCACACCATCGGGCTCCAGGTGACCTTAGGCGATACGTCCGAGGAGGAGACCAACCGGATCATAATGAGACTGAGGGAGGGCGACCCCGAGGTCTGGGTCAGGAACTGGGGCCAGAGCAA
>DATKWY010000310.1:0-2561 GCA_035529295.1 Candidatus Desulfaltia sp.
AGCTCGCCCGCATCCTCAGCGCCCTCTACATAGGGGACTACGCCAGCGCCTACCTGGCTGTCCTCTACGGGAGAGACCCCAGCTCAACGGAGTCGATAGCGGCTCTGAAGACGGTGGCAAAGCCATGATCTACGGTTAACAGCCACGGAACCATTTCTAACCTGCCCTCTAGTCAGAGGACATGAAGCGAGCCTGCTAAAAGAGGGAAACGGTTACCCGATCAGCAAGAAGGTATGGGAACCATCCTTACTGTACTCGGAGGGCTTGACTTTGACGTGTTTTCCCGCTGCTTTCGACGCCAGGAAACTCGCGAACATGCCCTGAGGGCATAAACCATAGGTCCTTGAGTGCTGAGGAGAAGCAGCGAAGATGCATCCATCAATGACGAAGTCGTAGCCATCTCCTCTCTTCGAGTAGTAGGAGTTTCTTGCGAAACCATAGTGTTGGAGAAGCTCACAGTAGCCGGCTAATGTCTTCTCTACATCCCCAGCGACATACGATCCAAAGGGAGTTAGTTTCATGCTTCTATCCAGCGAGTTGAATACCTCTTTCGAGAGCTTGAAGTACTCGTCCGCCGCCATCTTGTTAACAGTGTTTTCTATCAGAGCCTCAAGGATCAGGTGTTGAAACATCAAAGCATCGGTATTACCCGACGCTTCAATGGGGCGAGGTTTCACAGCCTTAAGTTGACTCTTTTCAAGCAGAGCCCTCACAGTTTCTAGAAGGTGACGCGTCTTGAAAGGCTTGGTAATGTAGGCGTTGGCCCCCGCATCTCTCCCGTACTTTAAATCCACGTCGCGATCCAAAGCGCTGAATAGTATGATGGGCACCGCACGGGTGTTCCTTCTCGATTTAAGGAGGCGGCAGACTTCTAGGCCGCTCAGGCCAGGCATCATAATGTCGAGGATGATGAGGTCTGGCTTGAAGCGGGAGACCTCAGCTAGAGCCGTCTCACCGTTCTCAACAGAGTGAACAACGTAGTTCTCTTTTTGTAGATTCACAGTAACCAGGTTTCTGATATCAGCCTCATCATCAACGACCATGACCCGTTTCATTCGATTCGCCGCCAAGCACACATTCATAATCTAATAATAAAAATTTACTTAAAATTTTAATTTACCTCTACAGGATAAAAATACTCTACCTACTCACCAAAGCCATATTCATAAACCCAAGCACATAATAACTAAAGCAACTCGCGGAAGAAGAAACATGGTAATTGAGGTAGATGACTCAGGTTGGGGCGACCTCATAGGCGGAGTAGTCATAGTGATGAGGCGCGTGGAGACAGACGAAAACCACGTGGGTCTGATGCCTGTGGAGTACTTCCGCGATCCCCACTTCAAGTATCAGGAGTACCTCAGAGCGGCCACACAGATAATCCTGGAAGGCCTGGATATCCTTGAGGCCTCCAAAAGCGAAGAACTACGCGTATGCACAGGATTCATCTTCTCGTCAGCCAGAGAGACCCTAGAGGAGCTCAGCTACAGGGTCCGCGAGGTCAAGATAACGGGGGCGACCCAGGAGCTCGCCGAGTCCGAGTTCATTAAGAGTCTGGTCGAGATGGGGATAGGAAAACCAAATAAGATAGCCTCCATGAGAAGCTTCAAGGGCTTCCTCGACTGGGTCAAGGAGGACCCCGACGGCAGAGAGAGGTACGTGAAGACAGGCTGGAGCAGCTGGAATAAGTACAGAGAGGAGATGCGAAGTTGAAGAGAAGAAACAGCTTATCATTGGCCATCCCCGCGTCCATGGTCGCGGAGCACAGCGATCTCAGGGACAAGACCGCCGTGCTGGCTCAGGTGGGGAGAGCCGCCGCAATTTACCGCGTCGACGAGATAATAGTGTACCCTGACAGGCCGGACGAGTCCCTCCTCATAAAGTACATCCTGGGCTACATGGAGACCCCCCAGTACCTGCGCAAGCACCTGTTCAAGAGGAGACCCGAGCTCAGGTACGCCGGCACCCTTCCACCCCTGAGAACACTACACCACCCTACAGAGGACGCTGCAGGTAAGCTTCAGGTGGGTGAGGTGAGGGACGGCGTCGTCACAGAGGTGACTGAGGGCAGCCTCCTCGTGGACATCGGGGTCGACAGGCCGCTAACAGTCAAAGGCAGGAGGCCCAGCAGAGGCAGCAGGATAACGGTGAAGGTGACAGATAAGGACCCTCAGCTCCTGGGGCGCCCCGTCAAGAAGAGTCAGCTCGACGAGTACTGGGGATACGATCTTAGAGGAAGCAGGGTCAGGCTGGGGGAGCTGGCCCTCAGCCCGGAGTGGGACCTAACAGTAGCCACCTCGAGGCTTGGCGCCGAGATAACTGTCTGCAGAGACGCCCTGGAGGAGCGTTGGGTTGACAGCAGGCGGACCCTGGTCGCCTTCGGCTCCTACAAGGAGGGGGTTCACGAGATCGTGGGGCACGAGGGGCGGCGAGCCGAGGAGTGCTTCCAGTACATTGTGAACACCGTGCCCAACCAGGGCACCCAGACCGTTCGCACCGAGGAGGCCATCCACGCCAGCCTCGCCATCTTGAATACCTTTAAAGATTGAGCGGACAAATTA
>DATKWY010000311.1:0-7901 GCA_035529295.1 Candidatus Desulfaltia sp.
TGACCGCCGGCTTCGTCTACGTCCGGTTCGAGGGGGACAGGAAGAAGGTGGGCGGCGAGGAAGGGGCCGTGGAGGAAGACCGAACCGCGGACACGGATAGGTGGGCCAGAGCCATCTCCGCTTACCTTGATGAGGGGCTGGACGTGTACGCCTACTTCAGCAAGTACTACTCGGGGTACCCGCCCCATGACATAGCTCAGCTGGTGGAACTGGTCAGCCGAGACCCCTGAAGAACCCGGCCACCTCATCAGCCTCGAAGAGCCCCACGTGGGCCCGGATGATCCCACCATCCTCGTCGATGATGAAGTCCGCCGGGCTCTGAATCTCCCTGCCCTCATATGCGCCGTGAACTTTCCCGGCCCTCTTAGCCTTCCTAGCCCTGCTTATTATCTTGGCCAGGGTGCCGGGCCCCATGCTGCCTACTCCGTATAGGTCGTATATCCTGTACTTGCCGTCCTCCTTGGGGACGGGCACCACGGGGAAGTTCACGCTCATGTCCTTTATGTACTCCTCGGCGGACTCGGGGCTCGACTGGACCAGGTAGATGACCTTCAAGTCGTGGCCCATGTCCCCCATCAGCTTCAGCAGCCGGTCGAAGTCGAGCTGGCAGACGGGGCACCCGAAGTACCTCCCGAAGACCAGGAGGACCCTGCTGCCCCTGTGATCCTTCAGCGACACCCTGCCCATGTTCACGGACTCCAGGGTGAAGTCCGGGGCGGCGTCGCCGGGCCTCAGACTAGCCATGGACAGTCATGGGCGGTATCCTACTTAGCGGTTCCCCCGGGGAAGTGTTATCCTCTGTAAGCGAACTATTTTCTGATCGTCTTGAAGAGGCTGGGAGTCGGGTTCATAGGGGCGGGCTTCATAGCCCGCTTCATGGCGTCCAGCTGGACGGGGGTCCGGGACGCCGACATAGCCGCCGTGTACAACCACAGGGAGAGGGGGGCCCGGGAGCTGGCGGCCTACGTGGAGGGCCTGGGGATGCCCCGGCCCAGGGCATACACGGACATACACGAGATGCTATCAGACAGGGCTGTGGACGCCGTCTGGGTTATGACCCCAAACTATACGCGGGTCGAGACCATCCGGGCCGTCGCCGAGGAGGCCCGTCAGGGCAGCAACGACCTGGTAGGGGTGGCATGCGAGAAGCCCCTGGCCCGCACCCTGGACGAGGCCGAGGAGCTGATGAGGCTCCTGGACGGAACAGAGCTCCTCCACGGCTACCTGGAGAACCAGGTCTTCGCCCCCTCAATGGTCAAGGGCAGGGACGTGGTCTGGAGGCGCGGCGCCCGGGCCACCGGCAGACCCTACCTGGCACGGGCGGCCGAGGAGCACGGCGGACCCCACAACAGCTGGTTCTGGGACCCCAGGCTCAGCGGAGGCGGCGTCCTCCTGGACATGAGCTGCCACAGCCTGGAGGCGTGCAGGTACCTGCTCACGGACCCCGACCTGCCCAAGGACAGCCTCAAGCCTCTTAGGGTCCAGGCCTCGATAGCGTCCCTCAAGTGGACCCGTGAGCCCTACATGTCCCAGCTCAGGGAGACCTACGGCGTGGACTACCGGGAGGCGCCGGCCGAGGACTACGCGTCGGTGAACGTCGTCTACGAGGACCAGGAGGGACAGCTTGTCCTCAGCGAGGCTAAGACCAGCTGGAACTACGTGGGTCCCGGCCTCAGGCTCAGCCTGGAGGCCCTGGGGCCGGAGTACAGCCTGGCCATGAACAGCCTGAACCAGGAGTTGAGCGTCTTCTTCAGCCGCAATGTTCAGGTGCCGGCGTCGGAGGAGTTCGTGGAGAAGCAGACTGCGGAGCAGGGCCTCATCCCGGTGGTGCCGGACGAGGCCGTGGCGTATGGTTACCAGCACGAGAACAGGCACATGGTCCGCTGCTTCCTGGAGGGCAGGATGCCTGAGGAGAACTGGGGTGACGGGCTCCTGGTCATGGGCCTCATGATGGCCGCGTACAAGTCTGCCGAGGAGGGGAGGACCATCGAGTACGATCCCGGCATCCTGAGGGGCTTCACCCCGGCGGTGGCCAAGGGGACCTGGGCCCCGGGCTAGGTCCCGGGGGCGAACTGGGGCGCCTTCTCGTGGTCCTCGGGCTCCTTGATGAACAGCATTATCATGGTGGTGGTCAGCAGCCCCAGTACCCCATTCACGAAGAAGGGTATCCCGTACCCGGGCACCGCCAGCCCCAGCACGTTGAAGGTCGCGGCCCTGTAGGTGTCGTATATCCAGGTGCTGACGATGGGCCCTATGACGCTGCCCGCCGTGAACCCTGTGCCGAACAGGCCGAACATCCTGCCCCTCACCTCAGGCGGCACCAGGTCGGCCCTGAGCGCCCTGAAGGCGGGCATGCTGGTGTTGAACCCCAGGCTGCGCAGGCTGACGACTACCCCGGCCTGGGTGATGTCGCCTGTGAAGGGGAGCAGTATGCCCGCCAGGTTGGAAGTGTAGTTGCCCAGGCCTATGAGGGGCTTCCTGCCCAGCCGGTCGCTGGTCCTGCCGGCCAGGTAGCTGGCGAGGAGCCCTATGAAGCCGCTGACGCTGATGATGGCTCCGATGCCCACGGGGTCCAAGCCGAAGCGGTCGGTGTAGAAGAGCACCATGATGGGGATGATGAACCCGACGCCGATGCCGCTTACGAAGCTGTTCACCATTATGATCTTAAGTGGGTTGGTCCACACGATCTTGGCCTCAGCCTTGCCGCCCCCGGCCCTCACTGGGCCGCTCCTCCGCTCAGGCTCCACTATCTTGAGGTAGACCACCGCCAGGGCGATCAGTGCCAGCGCGGAGTCCACGAAGTAGGGTATCCTGTAGCTGGTCAGCACCGTGAAGCCCCTGCTCACCGAAAACCACTGTATGCCTCCGCCGAGGATGGGTCCAATGTTCTGGCCGATCATGTTCATGGACATGATGAAGCCGGTGGCCTCACCCCTCTGCCTGGGCTCCACCAGGTCGATGAGCAGCGTCTCGGAGGCCAGCATTGCGCCGCTGGACACGGCCCCGTTTAGCACCCTTATCAGGAGCAGCCACTCCCAGCTGGGCACCAGCCCCGTGAGAGTGCCCAGGACCACGTCGGCGGCCAACCCGTACAGCATCACCCGTTTACGCCCGTAGGTATCCGTGATGGCCCCCATCTTGGGGGACAGCACGGCGAAGGCCACCATGAAGCTGCTGGTGAACAAGCCCACGCTGGCCACGGTGGCCCCCAGCCCCAGCGCGTAGTTGGGGAAGAATGAGATGGGCAGGGCGAAGGCCAGGGACTCTATGAGCTGGACGGCCCCCAGGATCAGTATAGCGTTGCTAAGGCTCCTCAACTCGACCCCTCAAGAGACTAGACATCAGATAGGCTAAGCCATATAAACTCTTAGGCGGCCCCCTAGAGGGCCTCGGCGTAGACCCTGTAATCGTACTCGCTGAATAGGACGAAAACCGCCTCGCCCCCCCAGCCATCCTCCAGGAAGTCCCTGACCGCTCCCACGGCCACCCTGGACGCCTGCTCCACGGGGTACCCGTAGGCCCCCGTGCTGATGGAGGGGAAAGCGATGGACCTGAGGCCCATCTCCTCCGCAAGCCTCAGGCAGCTCAGGTACGCCTTCCTGAGAAGCTCCGCCTCACCATGGCCTCCACCTCTCCACACCGGTCCCACCGTGTGGATCACGTGTCTGGCCCTCATGTTTCCGCCGGTGGTGGCCACGGCCTCCCCCGTGGGCAGCCCATCAGGGTAACCTGTTCTTCTGATATCCAAGCACTGCTCAAGGATGACGGGGCCCCCCGCCCTGTGGATGGCGCCGTCCACCCCGCCCCCGCCCATGAGGGTGGGGTTGGCGGCGTTCACCACGGCGTCCACTTCCTGGGCGGTGATGTCGCCCCTGACGATCCTCATCCGGGTAAAGGCGTCCATCAATGCTTGATCTCGGTGAATGTTTATATCATGGTTTCCCATGTCGGGAGGGGTATGATCGGGTTACACCTCATGGTTGACGGGCTCGTGGAGGAGCAGGTGAGCAGGGAGACAGTGGAGCTTGTGCTGCGGGAGCTACCCGGCCTCATAGGCATGAGTATACTGGACGGGCCCCACGTTGTGGAGGGGGTGCCTGAGAACCCGGGGTGGACCGGCTTCGTCATCATCGACAAGAGCCACATATCGGTCCACACCTTCACCGAGACCAGCACGGTCTCCATAGACGTGTACAGCTGCAAGCCCTTCAACGCCAAGATGGCTGTATCCTACCTCCGGGGCCACATAAGCTTCAGCGAGGTTACGACCCGGACCCTGACCCGGGAGATAATACATTAATGCGCGTTGCTGTGCCGCGAACCTATAATCAGTTATTTCACAGAGTTTTAACCACGTTTCATCGTGTAATTGACCGGTAAACCGATTAAAGCATGTAAACAGATGGAATCCGGCGTAAGCCAAAAGATAAGTGGTTTACCGGAGAGCTGACCCTGAATACAAGCCATCCGCCTTTTCGGGGCCGGAATATGGAACTATGCGGAGCATAGCTTTTATTCCATGCGCCTTTAAAATGGTCGAGGAGCCATGGCTGCGGGTTTTGGCCAGTTTGACGCGATTTACAACATCCTCATCCTGGTCGTCGTCATATCCCTCATAGCCCGCCAGATCAACTTCCCCTCCACCATAGCCTTCATCTTCGCCGGGCTCCTGGCCGCCTACGCTCCAAGGTTTCCTATACCTGAGATATCCCCCGAGATATTCCTCAGCGTCCTGCTCCCCCCCATCCTGTTCAGCGAGACCCTGAACACGGACATAGAGGGCCTCCTGGACGACGGTGACACCATACTGGGGTACGCCGTTGCGGGCACGGCCCTCACGGTGGTGGCCGTGGCCGTGTTCATCCACCTCGTGGTGGGGTTCACCTGGATCGAGGCCTTCCTCCTGGGCATCATCATCGCCCCCACGGACCCCGTGTCTGTGATAGCCACCTTCAAGCAGCTGGGCGTAATCAAGCGCTTCCAGCTCATAGTGTCCGGGGAGAGCCTCTTCAACGACGGCGTGGCCATCGTCCTGTACAGCATCCTGCTCATCATCATAGAGGGCGGGGGCATAACGGGCCCCGAGGTGGCCCGAATAAGCATAGTGAAAATATTCGGCGGCGTCCTCCTGGGCTACATAGCCGGCTACGTTGTTCACCTCATCTTCTGCTGGACCGACGACCTCTTCGTCAAGATCCTCCTCAGCTTCATCGTCGCCTTCGGCGTCTTCAGGCTTGCCGAGGAGTTTCACGCCAGCGGCGTCATCGGCGTCGTGGTGGCGGGCCTCCTCCTCAACTACCGGTGCAAGTCCAGCGGCGGCCTATCTCACCAGGAGGAGGAGAGCCTCAAGGTGATGTGGGAGTTCGTGGGCTTCATCGCCAGCAGCTTCGCCTTCATATTCATAGGCGTGTCCCTGGAGCCCAGGCTCCTCCAGGGATTCATGATGTCTGTCCTGGCCCTGGGGGTGTTCACCATCATCTTCAGGTACGTGATGGTGGACTTGGTGGCCAGGTTCCTGGAGACCTACCGCAGGAAGAGGATTCCACGCAACTGGAAGGTGGGGATGACGTGGAGCGGGCTCCGGGGCGCCGTGTCGGTGGTGCTGGTGCTGGGCGTCACGGGTCTCAGCCTACCCAACGAGACGGGGCTGCTGGCCCTGACCTACGGTATCGTGCTGGGTACCAACCTCATACAGGGTCTGTCCATGCCCTGGGTGGTGAACCGGCTAAGGCTGTTCAGCACCAAGCCTGCATCCGAGGCCCAGGAGGCCTCGGAGACCAACGTCTAAGATTTAATCAAAGTTTATAATCGGTGGTTCCCCACGCCCATATTGATTGTCATGTCAGTGGCTGAAAGACTCAGGATGCTATCCGACTTGGAGGAGAAGTACGCCGTCGAGCTGGAGAAGGAGTACCGGGGCTACGGTAACGAGGTGGTCCGGCAGCTCATCTCCAGCGTCATGGTGGACAGCAGGAAGCACGCGGGTCTCTACAAGACCGCCGCCGCCATCATGGAAGGTAAAAGCCTGAGCATAATTGACCTGGAGTTCGAGGAACTGGAGAAGCGGCTCAGGCTCCACATAGAGAAGGAGCAGGAGATGATCGACGCCGCCAAGAACCTCATGGACGAGGTCGAGGACGAGCGGGTCAAGAAGATACTCACCTGGATATACGAGGACGAGCTCTTCCACCACCCCATGATGAAGGTGCTCCTGGAGGTGGTCCTGAAACGGGAGATGATCAGCGAGCAGGACGTCTGGGACATGCTCTTCAGGGACCTGCCGACCCACGGCCACGCCCCCGACCCCAACGTGGGCAGGCTCTACGGAGGCTAACCCTCCGCGGGGCTTCCTCATAAACCCTTAGAATTAACCCTTCGGGGTTGCGCTCTCTCTAAGCCGCCCCCGCGAAACACCGTTAACCTTTACGTTTTCATTAAAGATTTTTACAGAAAAAACCTCTGCTACGGCTTGTTCACCGACAAAAAGCCAACAAAATCTTAGGTAAAAACTATACTTTTAGCGAAAAAAATAAAGGTTTTTAAAGCAAAATGAGATGGATTTTATTAGAATGCCTGAGCGAAAATACAAGTACCACACAGTCAACCTGCCCGAGAGCCTAGCCCAGAAGATAGAGGAAGTAATAGAGAGCGGAAACCACGGATACACCAGCATCCCGGACTTCGTCAAATCGGCCGTCCGCCGATACCTGAGGGACCTCGGATACCTAGTGTGACTATCCGCTGAGACCCAAGGAACCCGACTGGGCCCCTGGAGATATAGGTTGCACCATCCCTTTTTACCGTCAGCTGATCACAAACTTTATTGAAATTTACTGATAAACTATTATCGTCCAATATGAGCGGCAAGCCCCCCTTCGACGAAGTGTGGAAAAGGATCAGCGTCCGGGCAGGGGACGTCTTCTTCACCAAGACGGGGCTCCGCTTCACCTACAAGGTGGAGGACGACAGGGTCCTCATCAGCCGGGCCAGGTACAAGGTATCTAAAAATGATCTAAGGAGAGCCTACGATATGTCTCCCCTGGGCGGCCCCAGTCAGCTGTCCTCTGCCGTGAGGGGTCCTACCTACGTGTGGGCGATCCTCCACGACGCACGGGTCACCCTTAGGCAGTGGTAGCGTACCAAAACATTGTTATGTCGCTAGCGAAAAAAGGTGATTATGGCAACTTGCAGAGGATGCGAGGACGAACTGGCCAAGGACGCCAACTTCTGCCCCAGGTGTGGGCTTAGAACCGAGAAAGGGGAGAAGGCGGGCGTCAAGACCCCTGTGGCCCCCAGGCCGGAGTGGGAGAAAGACGTGGAGACCGCCCTGAACAACGCCACAAGGCTCATGGATGACGCCTTCCAGGCAGCCAAGAAAGGGTTGCAGGCGGCCGCCGACGAGATAGGTGTGGAGCTGGATAAGACGCGTAGAAGAACGAAGGCCCTGGACCCGGTTTACTGCCCCAAGTGCGGTAAGAAGAACCCGGGGGACGCCCAGTACTGCACGGTGTGCGGTAAAGAGATACCTAGATGAGGGCCCAGCGCGCCTGGAAGCCCTGCTAGAGGTTTCTGGCGTCTGGCGTTGCGGCGGGTGGGGGCCAGTCAGGGGGCTGCGGCCATCACCTGTTTCGGCTCGGCGTGCATGCCTGCGGTGCTTGGCGGAGATGGCTCTTGGGCTTGTTCAGCCTCGCTGGGTGGGTGATCCCGAATGATAGAAATATTCGCCATTAGATGATACCTCCTACCCTTTTTGCATATCAACCATCGTTGCCCTGTGCTTGATGTGATGAATGTGCCGTGTTTTTGTATGGTATGAACAGCGTTTTTGCATAGATTCATGCGGCGTCGGACTGGTTCTGTGGCTCCTTTTGGTGTGGGGCGTCCGTTTCCGGTCTATCTTG
>DATKWY010000312.1:0-3278 GCA_035529295.1 Candidatus Desulfaltia sp.
GGTCTCGTAGGGGAAGGTTATGTCGGTTATCTTCTCGTCGGATAGGTCCACGTCCAGCCACTTGCCGGCGTATCCGCCCGGGGTCATTCTATGACCTCCTCGCCTTTCTCGCCGAAGAACTTGATGGCCAGGTCCCTGGCAACCTCCAGGGGGTCCCTGCTGTAGAGCTTTTTATGGACGCTGGGGCCCTCGTTGACTATTGTAAGGGCGTTGTACCCCGCCTCGGTGCACACCTCCACGCATTTAGGCTCCCCATCGCAGAGGTCGCATATCGTCGCCTTGTTGTCCCCCGGGTGGAGGAAGGGTACAGTGCCGGGGCACGCCGTTATGCATGAGCCGCAGCTGATGCACTTCTCCCGGTCAACGGCCACGGCCCCGTTCTGATCCGTGGATAGGGCTTGAACCGGGCACGCATTTACGCAGGGGTAGTCCTGGCACTGGGCGCACAGGTGGGGCACCTCCAGGCCGGGGAAGGGCATGAAGACGCGGACTCTTGAAGCCTCGGGCCACATCCAGCCCTCGTGGTGCATGCTGCAAGCCAGCTCGCAGCGCCTGCACCCCGAGCACGCCGACGGGTCCCGGGCTATCCATACGTGTTTCACCATGAGTTTCACCAGAATATTTTGAGTACTCGGTGAAGGTGGGCTGTTCAGAATAAGAAAGTTTCGAGGCTACTTAGCCGGCATCCGCACCTTGTCGAAGTGCTTCATGATGAACTGGGTGAGCTCAGGCTGCATGGTGTAAAGCATCTTGGCCTCCCCCTTGGGTATGAAGAGCCGGATAAGGTAGGTCTTGCCCAGCCTGTCAGCGGACTCCAGGTAGGCCTCGGGGCACCGTATGCTGCCGTCGCCGCAGAACTGGTGGAAGTCCTGGATGGCGGGCTCCAGTATCTCCTTGAACACCTTCTCCTCGGTGTAGATGTGGTCGAAGCTGACCCTGTAAGTGTACTTGATGTAGCCCTCGTGGGTCATGTTCAGTATCTTGCTGCTCATGACCTGGGTGTTGGGCACCTTGAGGATGTTGAAGGTGGGCGTGTACAGGTTTGTGTAGTTGATGCTTATCTCCTCCACCTGGCCCTCCAGGTCACCGATCCGGACGTAGTCCTTCACCTTGAAGGGCTGGCTAATGAGGACGTAGAACCCGGCCACTACGTTGTTGATGGTCTGGCTGGACCCGAAGCCGATGGCGGCGCCTATGAGGGCCGAGCCGCCCACGAAGAAGTCGGTGGGGAGGCGGAATATCTGGAAGATGGTGGTGGTCGTCACAACGATGAAGACGATCCTCAGCAGGAGCTTTATGATGTTGGTGATGTGGGGCTCCAGTTCGTGCTCCTTGGCCCGGTGCCGCATGAAGCTCATCAACGCCCGGTACACGGCGTAGATGACGACCAGGGCCGCAGCTGAGTATATGAAGTTCCACAGGTTTGCCTCCAGCCACGCGATGACATCCTCGTACATTGTGTGCAGGTTTAGACACCCAGAATAAATGAGTTACTCTTCCTCAGGGCGCTCCGCGCCTCTGCGAGGTGATAAGCTGGACTCCACGGTTCTCCGCACCTGGAGGAGCAGGCTGGCCTGGAGCCCGAAGACTATGATCTGGAATCCGGAGACCACCAGCAGCAGGGCCAGCAGAAACGAGTAGGGGTTCAGGAACCCGGGCTGCCCGGACCGCACCTTCTCCAGGCTCAGGTACCCCAGCAAGGCTAACCCGGACACCGCCGTGAGGCCGCCGAACCAGAAGGCCAGGACGTCAACACGCAGAGACACCAAGTCCCTCAGCTTGGACCTCACCTTGACCCCAAGGGGCTGCCTGCTGGGCCTGTCCCCATTGACCTTCACAGGCAGCTCCTTGATGCTGAGGCCCATCTGCTGGGCGGCCAGCAGCATCTCGGTTTCGAAGACGTGGCTCGACGACGGCACCCCCCCGAAGACGGGTAGGACGCGGCCCCGGCGGAACGCTTTCACGCAGGTGGTGTCGGTGAACCCCGTCCTGAACAAGCCTCTGACGAGGCCATGATAACCGCGGCTGAGCATCCTGCGGTGAAAGGGCCTGCGGTCCAGGCCTGGCCCCATCCTCTTGGACCCCACCACTACGTCGAACTCGTCGAGGCGCTCCACGCTCAGGGGGATGAAGCCCAGGTCCGCTGAGAGGTCCATGGGGAAGTAGACCACCTTGTCGTACCTGGCCTCAGCGACGCCCAGCTTCAGGGCCTCTCCCAGGGAGGGCTCGGGTATCTCTAGGACGCGCACATGATCCAGTGTCTCGGCAAGGCCTCTGGCCACACTGGGCGTCTGGTCCAGGCTGCCGTTCTCCACCAGGATGATCTCGTAAGCCTGTAACGCACCGGAGAGGTACTCGACTAGGACCCGGGTGTTCCTCTCAAGCAGCGCGGCCTCGTTGTGCACCGGGACCACGATGCTGGCCTCTAACCCCAATTGAGCCCCCTCCACAAGTAACATTTAACCTGTGGCGAGGAACACTATTTTAGATTTACTAACGTCTGAAGGTATTCGTCTTGAGGGTGTGTATCGTGTCCCCCGAGTTCTTCCGCTGGGGAGTCCACGGAGGCTTCGGCTATGTCACCTGGACCCTAGGCAGAAAACTGGCTGAGCGTGGGGTGGACATCTACGTGGTCACACCAAAGAGAAAAGGGCAGCGCCCGTGGGAGGAGGTGGACGGGGTGAAGGTGATGGGGTACGACGCCTGCCACAGCTACCCCTACCCCTTGAGGGCGGCGGCCTCCCGGCTCAGGTCCAGGGAAGCCTACCGCGCGGCCGACGCCGACATCTACCACAGCCAGGCCGTCAGCTTCAACACCCTGGCCGCGGAGACGGCTGCCCCGGACCGGCTGCACCTCATCACCTTCCAGGATCCCTACGACATGGAGGAGTGGAGGAGAATAGCGGAGGTTGAGCCACGGTACAGGATGAGGCCGGCCCAGTGGGCAAGGATCAGAGTGGAGCGTCGCATCCAGGTGGAGGCGTGCAGACGGGCCGACGGACTCTACACCCAAGCTAGGTTCCTGGCTCCCAGAGCCCAGAAACTGTTCGGCCTGAAGGAGGCTCCAGTTTTCCTGCCTAACCCGGTCCCGGTCCCCAAAAAGCTCCCGGAAAAGAGCAGCGAGCCCACAGTCTGCTTCCTGGCCAGGTGGGACCCCCAAAAACGGGTTGACCTGTTCCTTAGCCTCGCGCAGAGGCTCCCCGAGGTGAGGTTCATAGCCATGGGCCGTGGCCACGACCCATGTAAGGACGCCGCGCTCAGGAGAGCCTACGGCGATG
>DATKWY010000313.1:0-2492 GCA_035529295.1 Candidatus Desulfaltia sp.
GCCGCTCAGCTCGCCCACATACATGGTGAACTCCGGCAACGAGGGTTGGTGGGGCTTAAGAACGTCTAGTACGACGTGTACTATCTTGGGTTTCTCCAATCTTTTCACATATCCTACGGAAGGTTCCGGTAGATATTCAACCGGTATATGAATGCTACCTCCTTTTATATAATGTGGGTAGTGGGCGTTGCCTACACCCCGGACATCTTACGGGGCTCAGAGATGCTCGGCGACAACCTCCGACAGGTCAGCCACCCTGAGCCCCGGCCTGTGCACCTTAGCTGCGAGCCTCATACTCAGAACGCATGTGGGGCACCCCGTGACGACACAGCTGACGCCCTCAGGCACGGCCTCGGTTACCTTCTGCTCGGCCACCCTGGAGGCCAGGGCCTCGTTGTACATCCAGAGTCCACCCCCGGCGCCGCAGCAGACGGCGTGCTCCTTCGAGAGCACAGGGTCCACCAGCTTCGAGCCCCTTACGGCGGCCAGAACCCTCCGCGGGGGATCGTAGACGTGGCTGTGCCTCCCCAGGTCGCATGGGTCGTGCCACAGGTAAGCCTCATTACTCCTCATGGGTGGGAGTTCGCCCTCCTTCAGTAGCCCATGGTAGAGCTCCGAGGTGTGCAGCACCTTGAAGGGCGGGGCCGCCCCCAGGACCGGGTAAACCTTCTTGAAGGCGTAGTAGCATCCCGCGCAGCTGGTCACCAGCGCCTCGGGCATCTGCTCTCCAAGCTCCTTGACGAGCTGGGCCGCGTAGCTTCTTGCCTCGTCCCATTGGCCGAGCAGGTACAGGGCTAACCCGCAGCATCTCTCACGCTCCCCCAGTACGCCGAAGTCCACGCCTGTGTGCGCCAGCACCTTGGCGGTGGCCTCCACTGTCTCAGGCAGCCTGTAGCTGGTGGTGCAGCCGGGCCAGTAGAGGACGCTGTTGCCCCTGTAAGCGAACTCGTCGGCAACGTCCTCGTACCACAGGGTACGGTCCTCAGGCTCCAACCCCATGGGATTGCCGCTTTCAAGCAGGTTCCTCAGTATGGGTCTGCATCTGCTTGGCTGTTTCCCTTGGGAGACTATCCTGTGCCTGGCCTCCACTATGGCGTTGTTGATCTCCAGGGGGCTCTGTGTGTGCTGGCCATAGCACTGGCCGCAGGCAGTGCAGCTGAATACGGAGTCCACCAGCCTCTCTGAGGCCGTCAGTTCGCCTCTGGCCAGGCCCCTGCACAGTAGAAGCCTGCCCTTGGACGAATATGTCTCGCCGTCGAGGAACCGGTGGACGACGCAGTAGCCTGTGTCTGCTTCCAGTCGGAACCCCTCCTTTGATTGGAGGAAGGCTACGGCGAAGTGGGGGACAGACGTGGCTGACTTTATGGCGTCCCGGTTCTCGTCTCGTCGCCGCCTCTGCTCGATGATGGCGTCCTCCAGCTCGGCCAAGCTCAAAGCCTCTCTGTCATCCAGCAGCAAGTAGGGTTCGTCCTGTGGGATCAAGTGAGGCTCACTGAGGCGCACAATGGGTAGCCCCAGCTCCTCCGCGGCTCCGGTGAGGGCGCCCCCCTGTCCAGGCTCTGGCCTCAGCACAGCCAAGGGCTCCGGCACCCGTTCAACGCCCATGAGCCCCATGTGCGAGTAGACGTAGAGGTCCTCCGTGGCCGTGAGCACCTTCCCGGCACCGTGTAGCTCCTTCAGCCGTCTCAGCAAGGTTGCATAGGTAAGGCTTGAGCCGGTCAAGAACTGTCTGAAACATATTGGTGGTTTTTGGTTTTAAAGGGTCGCAGCGCTGAAGCCTTTCAAGGCGCCCGCACCCCCAAACTATTTAGAATAAATACCACATACGGATAGGTGGCGATTTCATGGTTTATGGTTGGGCCGGCAAGACACTGCAGGTGGACCTGGGCACAGGTAAGACGTCCACGGTCCCCTGGGACAAGGAAGGAAGACGGTTCCTGGGGGGAAGGGGCGGTAACGCCTGGCTCTTCTGGAAGCACACCAAGGCGGGTATGAACCCCTACGACCCTGAGGCACCAGTGATCTTCGGGTCGGGGGCCCTGGCGGCCACCGGGCTCATCGGCGCCTCGAGGATGGAGGTCACCGTGGTCTCGGCGGCCAAGACGGAGACCCATAGCATAGGCAACGTGGGGATGGGGGGCTCCTGGGCGCCGGAGCTGAAGTACGCGGGGTACGACAACATCGTAATCAAGGGCAGGGCAGAGAAGCCCATGTACCTGTACGTGTACAACGACGAGGTGGAGATCAGGGACGCGTCAGGTGTCTGGGGGAAGGGGACCTTCGAAACCGAGACGCTTCTACAGGAGGAGGTGGAGGACGAGGACGCCCAGGTGGCCTCCATAGGGCCCGCCGGGGAGAACCTGGCGGTCCAGGCCACCGTTGAGCACGGGTACAGGAGCGGCACCCCCGTGGGCTCCTCGATGGGCGCTAAGAAGCTAAAGGCCGTGGTGGTGAGGGGTACCGGGGCGGTGAACGTCCACGACCCGGACGCG
>DATKWY010000314.1:0-9761 GCA_035529295.1 Candidatus Desulfaltia sp.
GTTCGAGGTCTACAGGGTACTGGACGGCATCTACGCCATCTATGAGCCCGGCCAGTACGAGGAGGCCCTCTGCACGCTGCTGCTGGGCGACGGCGAGGCCACCCTCATAGACACGGGCTGCGGCATAGCCAACATCCGGGCCTGCGTCGAGGAGATCACCGAACTGCCCGTGACAGTGGTGAACACCCACGCCCACAACGACCACATAGCCGACAACCACAGGTTCAGCAAGGTGGCGATGCTGGACCACCCTTGGAGTGTCAAGGCCCAGGAGGGGCTGCCCAACAGCGAGATGGCCCACCTCGTGGCACCCGGCATGGTGTGGAAGCCCATGCCGGAGGACTTCGACTACGATGGCTACGTGGTTCCGCCCTTCAAGGTGACTGGGTGGTTCAGGGATGGGGACGTCATCGACCTGGGCTCACGGACCCTGGAGGTGCTTGAGACACCGGGTCACACCCCTGACAGCTGCTGCTTCCTGGACCGGGAGGACAGGCTCCTCTTCACCGGGGACATGTTCTACACGGGCGGCATCTACACGTACCTCAACGGCGGCGACATACCGACGTTCATCGAGAGCTACGAGTACATGCTGAGCCACTACGACGAGTATGATCGGCTCATGCCCAGCCACAACGAGCCCTGGGTGGAGAAGAGGCTGCTGAGGGACGTATACAAGGCCGTGGTGGACATCGCCGAGGGCCGCGGCAGGTACAGGGAGGGCACTGACAGGGGCGTCCCCATCAAGAGGTTCGACTACGGCAGGTTCAGCGTAGTGACCCGGGCTGACCAGCATAGGCCTGCCTGACTGCTCTAGCCCTTTCCTTCAACGCATCGCCTCCTCTCCGACCTACATGAACTATCCTGGCTCTTAGATGACACAGATACCTGTACGAGTCCGCGAGGCGGCCATCCATGGGGCCGTGAGGCTGGACGCCGTCCAGGGCCCGTGTGAAGTCTACCTCGAACCTATCAGGGCTGAACCTTCTGGACCTCTCCACCGCCCCTGCCCTCAGGGCCTCTCGGAGCTGCTCGTCCTCCAGGACCTCCCTTATCCGTTCAGCCGCCTCCGCAGGGTCGCGGTACGAGAGCCCAACCTCCCCGTCCCTGCGCTCCAGGATGTCGATCCAGGGGCCGCCGCCCCGTGGGACGACGGGTACGCAGCCTGCGCTCATGGCCTCGAGGATGGATATGCCGAAGGCCTCGTCCGGCTGGGTGGACAGGTACACGCTGGAGCGCCTCATGAGGTCCAGGAGGTCCTCTCTAGGGGGGTTCGTGTGAACGTCGAGCCTTGGCTGCTTCCTGAGGGCTGTAAGCACCTTGTCGGAGTTGGACTGGGTCTTGCCGGCCACTATGAACCTCGGGCCCCTCATTCTCTGAGCCACCTCGGGGATCACGGTGAGGTTCTTCCCGGGGGCGATCCTCGACACGGTTAACACGTTGCCCGTCTTGGGCTCACCCCGGTTGAGGACAGGCTCTATGAAGGGGTGGACCACACTCGCCTCTCTGTCGAGGTGCTCTTTAACAAGCTCCATGTTGTACCTTGAGTTCGTGAGCAGCACCCCTGCCTGGTAGTTGGAGGAGAGCTCAGCGTACACCCAGTCGTAAAGTTTACGAGTGTAGCCCCACACGGGCACCCCGTAAGGGTCGCCCTCTACGGTGATGAGGGGACGGCTGTGGATGTATGAGACGTCGCTGACGAGAGGAAACACCTCGCCGTAGTTGTTGACACTGAGGCCCGCCTCCATCTGTGCCCTGAGCATAATCCACAGGTATGTCGTGGTGGCCCACGCCCACGATGTGGTACCTGATAGGTTGAGGGGCCCTTCCTGGTTGTACGTCTCCTTATCCGGCCTCGTCGATACCCCCCAGTTGGCCTCCATGAGGGCCCAGTTGGTCCGGTCTATCGTGCACAGGTGGACGCTGTGGTCTTGGTCCTTCAGTACCCTCATGATCTCTAGGCATACTCTCTCTGAGCCGCCCAGCCTGTTGAGAGATGGGTGCAGGAGCGTGACAGGAGGCAACTCAGGGTGAGTAGGATCACTGGCGCATAACGTCACTGTCACATACAGGAGCCTGGATCAAGGTCAACTGACATCAACACTTCGCCAATATATCAGGCACGGTAACCATGGGGCCGGGCTCTACGGGCTGCTGAATCCCCGGATCAGGGGCTTCGAGGACACCCTGACCACTGAATAGTTCCCGGGCTGTGCTACCAGCAATTTATTTATCTCATACTAGGCACCAGAGGGGGTATGGCTTACTCAGACAACACCCAGAGCGACATCATAGTCCCCAAGAAGTGGTACGAGAAGCTGCCCCGTGAGGCCTGGAGCGGCTACGAGAAGGTGGATCAGCCAGACCCCTGGTTCGGGGTCTACAGGCTCACCCCAACCGTGTACACCATCTACGAGGACGGCCAGTTCGAGGAGGTCATCAGCTACCTAGTCCTCGGAAAGGAGAAGGCTGCCCTCATAGACACCGGCAACGGCATCGGCGACATCAAAGCCGTCGTTAAAAGGCTTACCAAACTGCCCGTCACTGTCCTCAACACCCACACCCACAGCGACCACGTAGGAGGCAACCACCAGTTCAAGCAGGTTGCCGTCCTGGACACCCAGTTCAGCAGGGACCGGGCCGCCAAGGGCCAGACCAAGGAGCAGATGGGCCACTACCTGGACGGGGATATGGTGTGGAAGCAGCTCCCAGGCTACTTCGACCCGGACAAGTGGTGCATCCGCCCCTTTAAGGTGACCCGCTGGCTGCTGGATGGCGACAAGGTGGAGCTGGGCGGCCGTACCCTGCAGGTCATCCACACCCCGGGCCACAGCCCCGACAGCGTCTGCATCCTGGACCGAGCCAACCGGCTCTTCTGGACGGGGGACACCTTCTACCCGGCCCCCAGCTACGTGTACAGCCCCACCACCAGCCTCGACCAGTTTATAGGCAGCTTCAGGAAGATGACCGACCTGATGCCGGCCTACGAGTGGGTGATGCCCAGCCACAACGAGCCGAGGATGGAGAAGCACCTCATCAGAGAATGCTATGAGGCAGCCAAGAACATAAAGACCGGTAATGGGGGCCACAGCAAGGAGGGGGTGGCGGCGGGCATCAAGGTCCGCCGCTACGACTATGGGCGATTCAGTCTTGTGGTGAGGGCCGTGAACGCTTGACTGGCTCAGGTGCATGATGGGCTCGGACCACTGTTTGATGCCCACGGGGGTGTGGTCTGTGGGGGCTGCTCGGGTGGCGGTGGATGCCTTCTTTGTTTATAGCAGCCTTCAATTCTTTTCGGGTTGTATCTTGTGGTCGGGAATTCTGCGAGTTGGGAGTTGATGACAGCTGCGTGGAAGAATGTGATATTTTTTCGAGTTGCATTTGGCTAAATTTCGTTATATGGGCTCTTTTTTCCTATTTCTGAGATCATGTGAATTGTTACATGGAACATAAGGAAATGGGCTTACTCTACGAGTCGGTAGCTGTGACCCTCACCCCGCTCCACCACGCCCTCCTTCACCAACTCCACTAACTTACCACGCACCGTCACCCGGCTCCCCTTCCCCCGCTCCCTCTGCACCTCCCTAGTGAGCTGGCTCACGTTCTGGGGCCCCATCACGGCCAGGACGTTGAGGATGACCCTGCTCACATCGTCCCTGTGCTCCTCGTCCCTACCTAGGAATCTGCGGACGCTCACCAGCCTCTGGATGAGCTTCAGGGGCTCCGTGTACAGGCTGGCCCCGGCCCGGACGTCCCCCATGAGCTGCGCTATCTCGGGGTACTGCCTGGACTCGGTGAGCATGGCCTCCAGGCTGTCCAGGCGCCGCATCATGGCCTCCAGCTTCCTGTTAAGCTCCTTCAGGTCTTCCTCCAGGCCAGACAAAGTGATCACGACAGTTGATTATAGTTCTGCGGACATTATCTCCATGGTGCCTGGGCGCATATACTGGAGCCTCACCGGCTTGAACTCCAGTAGCGTGAACTCGGGGTTCTCGGGCTGCTCCCAGAAGGCCTCGGCGAAGCCCGCGCAGCCGAAGACCTCAGCCTTCACATCCTCGTCGTACACGAACTCCACTGAGCCCGTTAACCTCACACTGCCTTCTTTGCCGGCATCCCCCACGGGGACGCAGACCTCCACCCTGGGGTTCCTCACCATCTCCTGGACCTTGGCGTCCCTGGTGCCCGTCGTGTAGTAGAACCGGCCGCTCCTCTTTATGAGCATCATAGCCCGAACGTGGGGCTGCCCCTCCACGCTGGTGGCCACAAAGCTTGTGGTGGTCAACCCCAGGTGGCCGTAAGCCTCCTCGACCAGCTTCTCGTCCATGGGTTAACCATGGGCACTTCTTTATTTAATTTAACTCAAGATTAACCCATATATTCCAGAACTGCGGATATCATTGATTCTCATGAACGTCGAGCTATTGAAGAAGCTCTCAGACGCCTTCGGTCCACCGGGGGCCGAAGACGAGCCGAGGATGATCCTCCGTGAGGAGCTTGAGGCCTACGCCGACGAGGTGAAGGTAGACAAGCTGGGGAACATCTTCTTCACCCACAGGGGCGACGAGGACGCCCCCACCATAATGCTGGCCGCCCACACGGACGAGGTGGGCGTCCTGGTCACCTACATAGAGGAGTCCGGTGTCCTCAGGTTCCACCCCTGGGGCATCGTGGACGGCCTCCTCCTGGGCCAGCGGTTTAGGCTCAGGGGACGGAAGGGGGACCTCTACGGCATCGTGGGCAGCAAGCCGCCCCACGTCCTCAGCGAGGAGGAGCGGAAGAAGCCCATACCCGCCGAGGAGCTGTTCATCGACATTGGCGCCATGACCCGGAAGGAGGCCGAGGACAAGGGCGCCTATGAGGGCATGATGGGCGTCTTCGACGTCGGTTTCAGGGACCTAGGCGACGGATACCTCATGGGCAAGGCCCTTGACGACAGGGCAGGCTGCTACGTCATGGCCGAGGTCTTCAAGTGGGCCAAGGGCAAGCCCTACAACGTAGTGGCTGTGGGCACCGTCCAGGAGGAGGTGGGCCTGAGAGGCAGCAAGACCGCCGCATGGCAGGTGTACCCGGACTACGGGTTAGCGATTGAGGGCACCTTCGCAGTGGACATGCCGGGGGTGCCGCCCCACAAACAGAGCGCGGGCCTCAAGAAGGGGCCCGTGGTCACCATCGCTGACCGGAGCGTCATCGCTCACCCCAAGGTGCTGGGCAGCATCATGGAGGCAGCCCAGGCCGAGAGGATACCCTACCAGTACAAGAAGGTGCCAAGCGGCGGAACCGACGCGGGAAGCATCCACCTCACCAAAGGGGGAGTCCCCAGCGGAACCGTCGCCTGCCCCTGCAGGTACATCCACGGCCCCGCTGCCATCACCACAGTGGAGGACCTGGAGAACACCGTGAGGCTGGTCCAAGCCTTCATAAAGCGCATAAGCAGCTAACCTATTTTTTTCACCTTACCACCAAGACCGCTACGCGGCTCTAAAAAGGCGGGAAATATACGAAACTTGGCGAGATCGTCCCCAAACAGTCACAACCGAAGCCCCAATCAGGATATTACTGGAAGATGAAGGTAGAAAACTCAAACCATATATTAAATAGGGGCCTATCAAGAGAGAAAATGGTCCATCAGGAGCATAATCCATGGGTGTAGTTTCCAGAAGCAGGCTCAAGTCACCGTGGCTGTTCCACGTGAACACGGGCTCGTGTAACGGCTGCGACATCGAGATAGTGGCCGCCTTGACCCCCCGATACGACGCCGAGCGTCTTGGCTGCGTCCTCGTCGGCTCCCCTAGACACGCTGATGTCATCCTGGTCACCGGGCCGGTCACCCGTCAGATGTACCCACGGCTCCTGAACGTGTACAAGCAGGTTCCTGAGCCCAAGGTCGTCGTTGTGGTGGGGTCATGCGGCACCTCGGGCGACGTCTTCGTGGGCAGCTACGTCATGGAGGGCCCCGTGGACGTGAACATCCCCGTAGACATCTACGTAGTGGGATGCCCGCCCCGGCCTGAGGCCATACTCAAGGGCATCGCCGAGGCTATGAAGAAAAAATTTGGGGGAAGGCGCGATAGACAAGACTAGGGATCTCAAGTACGAGTACAGCCGGCTCATACTGCCCATAGGCCCCGTGCACCCGGCCCTCAAAGAGCCCGTCCACTTCAAGGTGACCGTCAAGGGGGAGGAGATACAGGACGTTGCTCTCAGCCTCAGCCACGCCCACAGGGGCATAGAGGCCCTGGCGGAGACCAGGAACATCGTCCAGAACATGTACCTGGTGGAGAGGATATGCGGCATCTGCAGCCACACCCACACCACCTGCTTCGTCCAGGCTGTAGAGGAGATCAAAGGCCTCCAGGCCCCCGAGAGGGCCCTGTACCTCAGAACACTAATATTCGAGCTCGAGCGCATCCACAGCCACCTCCTCTGGGCCGGCGTCATGGCCTACGAGATGGGCTTCGACACTCTGTTCATGTACACCTGGACGGCCCGAGAGAAGGTGCTAGACCTCTTCGAGGAGACCACCGGCAACCGGGTCCACCACGCCATGAACATCATAGGCGGCGTCCGCTGGGACCTCACCCCCGATATGATCCAGAGGACGTCCCGTGTGGTCGAGGACATCGAGAAAGCATGCACATTCATATGGAAGAGCTTCCAGTCCAGGACAGCCGATAAGAGGCTCACCGGGGTGGGGCTCCTAAGCACTGACGACGCCAGAAGCCTCTGCGTGGTGGGTCCCACCGCCAGGGCCAGCGGCTTAACCTTGGACATCAGAAGAGATGACCCCTACGCGGCTTACAGGGACCTCAAGGACAGCTTCTCGGTGGCCCTGGACAACGGGGCGGACTGCCGCGCCAGGCTGGAGGTGCGCATGAAGGAGCTCCAGGAGTCGGTGAACCTGGTGCGCGCCATCCTGGACCAGTTGCCAGGCGGAGACATTAAGCCAGCCGACAGCCAGGTGAGGCTGATGCGGGTCCCCGTGGGCGAGGCCTTCTCAAGGGTAGAAGCCCCCAGAGGAGAGCTCACCTACTACGTCTTAACAGACGGCAAGGAGGGGCTGCAGAGGCTCAAGGTGAGAACCCCTTCCCTAGCCAACTTTGCTGGCCTCAAAAACATGCTAGTAGGCGGCGAGATAGCCGACATCCCCGTGGTCCTGGCGTCCATCGACCCCTGCATGAGCTGCACCAACAGGGTAGCCGCGGTGGACACAGAGACGGGCAAGGAGACGCTCATAGACTTCAACGACATAAGGAGGAGACCGGCATAGTCAACATCTACTCTGTGCTGGCCATGTTCCCCGTCGTGGTGGTGGTGAGCCTCCTCTTCTCAGGCGTAGACAGGAAGCTCCACGCCCGGATGCAGCAGAGGGTGGGGCCCCCACTGATCCAGCCCTTCTACGACATGGTGAAGCTCATCCACAAGGAGAGGATCGTGCCCCTAACATCGTCACCCAGCATATTCGTGTCCGCCACAGTCATGGCGGCCGCCATGGCCCTTCTAGGCGCCTCCATAGCGTTGACCAACGTATTCACCGGCACCAGCTTCATGGGCGACATCATACTCATCCTCTACCTTCTAGTCATCACATCCATCCTCATGATGATAGGGGGCTCATCCTCGGGGAACCCCTTCGCCGCCGTGGGTTTCTCCCGGAAGATGACCCTCCTCATAGGCTACGAGGTCCCCCTCCTCATCAGCGTCATCCTGGTCTCCGCCAAGACAGGGTTCTCACTCTCCTACCATGCCATCATAAGCCAACAGGCCCAGATGGGGGCCCTCCTGGCCGCCTCCTCGCCCAGCATGGCTATCTCGGCCCTGGTCTTCATGCTGTGCATCCCGGCCAGCGTCGGCGTCGTCCCCTTCGACCTCAGCGAGGCCAAGACCGAGATCGCCCACGGCTCTTTCATCGAGTATGGTGGCCTCTACCTGGCCCTGCTGAAGCTGGCCAAGGACATAACCGGCTTCACAATGTCCTTCCTGGGCCTCACCCTGTTCTTCTACCTGCCCGCTGTCATCCAGAAGCACGTAGCCCTCAACCCCTGGAGCACCATAGGGGTATGCATCGCCGGGTCCATGATCGTAGCGTTCCTCACCATAACCCTCCCCCGGACTGTGTCTGCCAGAGCCAAGCTGGGGCATGCATTAAAGTTCTATATGGCGATATGGGCTCTGTCCCTTGTGGCGGTGGCCCTCACGCTGGTGGGGCTTTAGGAGGATATGAGATGGGTTTATGGAGCGTGATCGCTGAGGCCCTCAGGGCCCTGTTCAGGAGGCCGGTCACAGTGCAGAGCCTCACCAAGGCTGGCCAGGGTGTCCCCGTACCCGAGCGCTACCGGGGCCGGATCACCTTCGACAGGGAGGCCTGCATAGGGTGCCTCCTCTGCATCAGGACCTGCCCCACTGGCACGATACTGGCCACCGAGGACAGGAAGGTGGAGTTCCGGCTCGACCACTGCATATTCTGCGGCCAGTGCGTCGAAATATGCCCCAAGGACGCCGTTAAACACACGTCCAACTTTGAGGTTGTGGTTAGTAACCGTGAGACCCTGGTCATTAAATAATATTAAATACGCTTCAAGGATGCGAATAGGATGGAGGTTTACTTGTCAGTACCCCCCGAAACAGTAGTCCTCACACTGAAAAACCTGGTATACCGGCACTCCGAGTACGTGACCCTGGGAGACTACCTAGTGGAGAAATACGGCTTCAAGACCATCGAGGAGGTAGAGCACCCCATAACAGAAATGAGGGAACTCTACCAGATAGACAGAAGCGACGTGGTCCTGGAGCACGAGACGGAGGCGCCCATAGTACTGGAGGCTGTGGACACCAAGGCCGCCTCCCACAAGATCTACGAGGGAAGCTACATGGACCAGAAGATCAAGATCTATGTGATGGGGGACATAGCGCGGACGGAGGACCTGGTGGAGATCAGCGACACCGAGAGGTACAAGGTGTACACCGCCCAGTACCAGATGATCAAGCTCCTCGGCGAGAGCGGCTACGCGCTGCAGAAGTTCATAGAGAACGTGTCCGTGGAGCTGGGCCTCAAGATAGAGGCCCAGGTGTGGAGCTTCCACAGGGTGAGCACTAGGATACACCAATGAGGTTGAGGAGCAGCCACGGCTGAAGCCCTATCAGTACGGCTAGCAGCGCCACCAGGGCCGGGGGCAGCCACATGGCCCAGGGTACCCTGGACACAATCTTTTGTTCGTCCCTGTCCCTGCCTAGGAATATCCACTGGAAGGACCTGATGAGGTAGACGGCCGAGACCATGGACACTGATACGAAGGCGCCCAGTACCAGCACCGTCACCATGGTCCCATGGGGCAGTAGGTATTCGTTGACGGCGCTAAGGAGAAGCCACTTGGAGTAAAAACCGCTCAATGGCGGAACCCCGGCCACGGAGAGCACGCAGACCACGTAAATGAGGGCCACCTTCCTCATCCTCCGTACAAGGCCCCCCAGAGCATCCATGTCGTTGGTGCCATACATGATAGATACGGAGCCCAAGCACAGGAGGACACCCATCTTCATCAGGGCCCCGTTGACTATGTACACGGTGCCCGCCACGAAGCCCAGCGGGGTGAACAGGCTCAGGGCCAAGAGCATGTGACCGAACCCCTCTATGCTGGTGTAGGCCATCATCCTCATGAAGTCCCTCTGGGAGAAGGCCATGAGGGCTCCGAAGAGGATGGAGGCCGCCCCCACACCCACGTACATGACCATAATCAGGTTGGAGTCGAGGGCGTGGTGAAAGG
>DATKWY010000315.1:0-2678 GCA_035529295.1 Candidatus Desulfaltia sp.
CTGCTCAGGAGCCAGGTGCGGCTCTTGTTCCAGGCGAACTTGACGAGGGCGTCTGATCCTGAGATGTGGCCTCCTATGGTCCCGTAGGCCTTGCTGAAGGTTCCCATCTCTACTTGGACTTCCTTATGGGTCAGCCCGAAGTGGCTCACGATGCCTCTGCCGCCCTTCCCCAGCACCCCTTCGCCGTGGGCGTCGTCCACGTATACCATTGCGCCGTGCTTTTTCCCGAGCTTGGCGACCTTGTCCATGGGGGCCATGTCGCCGTCCATGCTGAAAACCCCGTCCGTGATGATGAGTATACGCCTATAGGGTGGGTCATTTCTCTCCGCCTCCTCCAACACCTGGGCCAGGTTTTCCATGTCGTTGTGCTTGTATACTGCCCTGGCGGCCCTGGTTAGCCTGACGCCGTCAATGATGCTGCCGTGGTTGAGCTCGTCGCTTATGATGATGTCCTGGTCGCCCACTAGCTGAGGTATCAGACCCGAGTTAGCCATGAACCCAGTAGGGTACGTGAGGGACGCCTCGGCGTCTTTGAATCTGGCCAGCCTCCTCTCCAGCTCCATGTGAACGTCCATGGTGCCTGAAATGGGCCTAACGGCCCCGGAGCCCACGCCATACTTCTTCACTGCCTCGATGGCTGCCTGCTTAAGCTTGGGGTGGGTGGACAACCCGAGGTAGTTGTTGGAGCACAATACGATGACCTCCCTGCCGTCCACGACGGAGACCGGCTTGCTGGCGCTGCTCAGCTCCTTGAGCCTCCAATCAAGCGCCTTGTCCACCAGCTCCTGGTACTCCTTGGCTAAGAAGTCGGTTGGGTTTCTCATAATTTTTCACTTAAAAAAGATGCCTCCGCCACGCCTATAAGAGTTTTTAAACTGATTTACTCTTAATTGGTTAGGAGGGTCGTGATGAAGGACAGCGTTATTCTGGTCACAGGTGCTACGGGGCAGATAGGCTCCGAACTGGTACCCGAGATGAGGGCCAAGTTCGGTAAAGACAACGTTATAGTGGGTGTTCACAGCCGCTCACCGTCGGGGGACCTCGAGGACGGGCCCTACGTGAAGGTTGACGTCGCCAAGAAGGGCTCTGTGGAGGAGGCGGTCAGGGAGTACGGGGCGGACACCATCTACCACATGGCCGCCATATTATCCGCGGCCGGCGAGAGAGACCCCTGGCTCGCGTGGGACGTGAACATGAACGGCACGTACAACGTGCTCGAGGTTGCCAGGGAGCATAAACTGAGACAGGTGTTCTGTCCCAGCAGCATAGCGGCCTTCGGGCCGGAGACGCCTCGCATGAGCACGCCCCAGGAGACGGTGCTGAAACCCAGGACCATGTACGGGGTGACGAAGGTGGCCGGCGAGCTGCTTTGTAACTACTACTGGGAGAAGTTCAAGCTGGATGTCAGGGGCGTCAGGTACCCGGGCATCATAAGCAACAAGACGCTCCCCGGCGGGGGTACCACGGACTATGCAGTAGAGATATTCTATGAGGCCATCAAGCACGGCGAATACAAGTGCTTCCTCAGGGCTGACTCCACGCTGCCCATGATGTACATGCCCGACTGCATAAAGGCCACCCTCGACCTGATGGACGCGCCTTTGGAGAACCTTCGGCACCACTGCGACTTCAACGTGGGCGCCCTGAGCTTCAACCCAAGGGAATTGGCTAAAGAGATCAAGCGGCACGTACCGGGCTTTAAGATCACCTATGAGCCGGATTACAGGCAGGCCATAGCCGACTCGTGGCCCATGAGCCTCGACGACTCTGCGGCCAGGGAGGAGTGGGGCTGGAAACCGGGCTATGATCTGCCTTCCATGGTTGAGGACATGCTTAAAGTGCTGGGCGATAAGCATGAGCAAGGGCTGCTTTAGGATGTGTCCTGGGTGAATTTTTTTTCAGGTCCATTTTTATGGGCTGACGCCTCTGTTTTACTGTTTTTTAATTAAAGAGGCGCAAGCCTTGTTTTAGTCTCAGAATTTTAGGATAAAAATTGTTTTCGGGCAGTTAATGGAGAATGACGCCGAACATCGTTAGTGTGCTCTGGGTTCGGGCGATAAATGGGGAATTTGACTGCTAATTTAAACTCATTTACCCTAGGGTATTGAATGATATTTTTATCGAAAAATCATGAGAGAACCTGTGGGTTCACCAGGTCGCGGGGTTTCTCGCCTCTGAGAGCCGCAGCCATGTTGTTGGTTGCCCTCAGAGCCATGGCGATCCTGGTCTCGATGGTGGCGCTGCCGATGTGGGGTGCCACAATTATGTTGTCCAGGCTCAGGAGGGGGTTATCGGGGTCCGTGGGCTCCTTCTCGTGGACGTCAAGGGCCGCTCCCGCGATCACCCTGTCTTTGAGCGCCTTGTATAGGGCTCTCTCGTCCACTGTGGGGCCTCTTGACGTGTTTATCAGGTAGGCCGTGGGCTTCATGATGCTGAGCTCCCTCTCCCCTATCAGGTGCCTGGTCTCGTCTGTGAGAGGCACGTGGACGCTGACGTAGTCCGCCTCTCTGAGGAGATCATCCAGCTCCCTGTACTCAACTCCAAGCGCCTTTTCCTTCTCGGGGCTTCGATACATGTCGTTGTATATCACTTTCATCTTGAAGCCCTTGGCGCGGGGGACCAGGGCGGAGCCTATGCGGCCGATGCCGATTACTCCGAGTGTCTTTCCGTTGATGTCA
>DATKWY010000316.1:0-4461 GCA_035529295.1 Candidatus Desulfaltia sp.
CACATCATGGACAACCTCACCAGCCCAGACCTGCGCCGCCGCAAGACCGCCACTGTCTGCTACCTCATTGATGAGCTTAATTTCAGGGTGGGAGACGAGAAGGACGAGGACGAGGCCGACACCGTGGGGGCCAGCAGCCTCAGGACCGAGCACATAACCTTCAACCCGGACGGCACCGTGACCTTCGACTTCCTGGGCAAGGACAGTATCCCCCTCAACCTGACGGCCAGTCTGGACCCCCGAGCCACAGCAAACCTCAGGGAGTTCGCGGAGATGAACAGCGGAGGCCCCCTCTTCGAGGAGGTGAACAGCAGCGTGGTCAACGAGTTCCTAGACGAGGTCATGGAGGGTGTCACAGCCAAGGTTTTCAGAACCTGCCACGCCACCGAGGCCGTGGAGAAGCGGCTCCGGGAGCTGGAGGTGAAGCCAGGTGAACCTGAGTACAGGAAGAAGCACGTAGCAACCATGGCCAACCTTGAGGCCGCAGTCACCTGCAACCATAAGCGCACCATACCCAAGACCTGGGAGCAGAGCCTAGAGCGTCAGAGGGAGTGGCTGGAGCAGAGGAAGAGGAAGGCAAGGGAGAACATAGCCAAGTACAAGCAGCGCACCCAGGACACTACCAGGAAGTACGAGGAGCGGATAGCCAAGTACGAGGCAAATGTGGAGGAAGACCGGGCCAAGCTCCAAGAGTACAAGGACGATCTGAAGACGAAGGAGGCGCAGGGCAAGTCCACCAAGGGCATCAGGAGTCGTGTAGAGTCAAAACAGAAGAGCATAAGGGCCACCAGGGAGCGCATACAGCAGACCAAGAGCAAGCACCGCGAGGCCGTGGAGAAGCTGAAACAGCAGATGGAGGAGCGGCGCCGGAAGGACCAGGAGATGATCGAGAAGTACGGGCTGCAGCTGGAGGCCAAGGAGCTGACCCGGGACTACAACCTGGGCACCAGCCTGAAGAGCTATGTGGACCCCCGGGTCTACTACGAGTGGGGCCGCAGGGTGGACTACGACTGGAGAAGCTACTACAGCAACACCCTGGTGAAGAAGTTCAGCTGGGTGGACCCGGAGCCCGAGGAAGCCGACGAGGAGTAGCTAGCCTCCCCCTATTGGTGGCATCACTCGCACATGGTCCCCGCCTCTCAGAGTCGTCTCGAAACCCTCCAACCCCATTATATCCACGTCGTTGACGCTGAACATGAGGTAGTCCAGGAGCCGCCCCCCGTCGTCGTAGACAAGGCCCTTGAAGGCGGGGCCATAGAGCTCCATCAGCACATTTACCAGGTCCAGTACCGTTGAGCCCTCAGGCAGGGTGACATCTTCATCCCTCTTGCCGGCAGCGTCCCGGGCCATGGCGTAGTACCGGATCTGAACCCTCATAACTCCTCAATTATCCCCGCGGGTTAAAGGGGTTTTTCGATAATGTTATTGGCGTCCGAGCCGACGATATACATGATTTCATTGTCTGATAAACTGAAGGGCTACGCTGGCAGATTCCTGGAGGTCAACATGTCCGACGGAGCCCTCACGGACAGGGTCCTTGACGAGGCCACCCTCAGAGGATACCTAGGAGGCACAGGCATCGGAGCCAAGATACTGTACGACGAGGTGCCCCGGAACATCGAGTGGAGCGACCCCCGGAACATAGTCACCATAGCCAGCGGGCCCCTGGGGGGCACCGCTGTGGGGGGCTCAGGCACCATAAGCGTCGTCACCAAGGGGGCCCTCACCGGGGGCGCCACCAGCGTCCAGGCCAACGGCCTCTTCGGCGCCTACATGAGGTTCAGCGGCTACGACGGAGTAATAGTGAAGGGCGCCTCCGAGGGCTGGAAGTACCTGGTCCTGAGGGACGGCAAGGCTGAGCTCAGGGACGCCTCAGCGATCATTGGCTTGGACACCTACGAGGTGACGGACAGGCTCAGGGAGACCCTGGGGACCAAGGGAAGGGAAGCCAGCGTCCTCAGCATAGGGCCCGCCGGTGAGAACCTCGTAAGGTTCGCCGGGGTCTTCGTAGACCACGGCCACAGCGCCAGCCACAACGGCCCAGGCGCCGTGCTGGGCAGCAAGAAGCTGAAGGCCATCGTGGCGTTCAGAGGCAAGGGCCGGGGGGAGGTCAACGACCAGAGGAGGCTGACGGCTGTGGCCCAGGAGATGTACAGCGACGTGGAGTACTTCAGGGGCACCATAGGCGGCGTAGCCAACTCGTACAAGGGCGGCAAAGGCGACCTGCCCATAAAGAACTACATGACCTACGACTGGGGCGCTGATCCTGAGGAGGTAGACTCCTTCGCCGAGAAGAGCATCCGCGACAAGTATCAGACTGAGAGGATGCCGTGCTGGGGCTGCAGGCTGCTCCACAGCACCATGATGGAGGTGAAGGAGGGCAAGTACAGTTGCCACGTGGAGGAGCCCGAGTACGAGCAGATGGCGGCCTGGGGCCCCGTCATAGGCAACGCGGACGTGGAGGCAGCCATGATGCTCAGCGGCTTGACTGACAGGCTGGGATTGGAGAACAACGAGGCGGGCTGGCTGGTGGGCTGGGTCATGGAGTGCGCCGAGAAGGGCTACATCAAGGAGCGGCAGCTGGGCTTCAGGACTGGCTGGGGGGACGTGGAGGGCGCTGAGCGTATCCTCAGGATGCTGTCCACCCGTGAAGGCTTCGGCGACGTGCTGGCTGAGGGCGTCAAGCGGGCCTCCGAGACGGTCGGGGGCAAGGCCGCCGCTTCAGCCATCTACACGTTGAAGGGCAACACCCCCAGAGGCCACGACCACAGGACCCGTTGGAGCGAGATGTTCGACACCTGCGTCAGCAACACATCCACCATCGAGACCCATATGAGCGCCATGAGCCCCCAGTCCCAGGGGCCCGCGAACCCCATGGAGGTAAGCAGCGAGGTGGCTCGAACCAAGGGCCTCATGCAGCTGGAGGACAGCGTAGGCACGTGCCGCTTCAACACCAGGATGAACGCCGGTAGGATCGCGGAGGCCGTCTCAGCGGCCACGGGCTGGGACATGAGCGCCGAGGAGGCTTGGGACGTGGGCAGGCGAGCAGTGAACCTGCTCAGGGCCTTCAACGTAGAGGCGGGGATAAGCCCCGAGCTGGACAGACCCTCGGCCAGGTACGGCTCGACGCCGGTGGACGGCCCCACGGCGGGGGTCAGCATCATGCCCCACTGGGACGAAATGCTCCGCAACTATTACACGTTGATGGGGTGGGACCCCGAGACGGGCATACCCTTGAAGGAGACCCTGGAGAGGCTGGGCATAGGCCACGTCTGGGCCGACCTGAAGAAGCTCTAGCCCCCTTACAGTTTTATCCCTCTTCACCCTTTCTTCATGGTATGAGGAACCTTGTTAAACGTAAGCTCAAGGCCGGTAAGCCGGCCCTGGGCACCTGGGTGACCATAGGCCACCCTGACGTCACCATGTACCTGGCCGACATGGGCTGGGACTGGCTGGTCTGTGACATGGAGCACAGCGCCTACGGGCCTGAGACCTACCACTTCATGGTCCAGGGGATGCTGTACGCCCGTGACCGTTGCATGCCCATGTGCAGGATACCGTGGACGGACCTCATCTGGATCAAGAAGGTGATGGACGCCGGGGCAACCGGGATCGTGTCTCCCCGCATCGAGACACGGGAGCAGGCCGAGGAGATGGTCAGGCTCATGAAGTACCCGCCGTGGGGTGAGCGAGGGGCAGGCCCCAGGCTGGCCGCCTTCAGGGACCCGGACTACTTCAAGACGGCCAACGAGGAGACCCTGTGCGTCGTCATGATCGAGACGGCGAAGGGCGTGGAGAACATCTACGACATCTTCAGCGTGGAGGGCGTGGACGCCTGCTTCGTGGGGCCCAGCGACCTGAGCCTGGACATGGGCATCCACCACCAATACACTAACCCCAAGTTCCTGAAGACCTTGGACAGGATAGTGGAGGCCGGCCGCGACCAGGGCGTGGCCCCCGGGATGCACTGCTTCACCACGCCCGGCCCCACGAACATCAACGAGGCCATAGAGATAGGCTTCCTGTTCTGCGCCTTGAACAGCGACACCATGTACCTCAGGAACGGGGTGAACGCGGCCTTCGACCACGTCAAGAGCTGGAAGCCGGGGCAGCAAGGAGAGGAAGTGGACGTCTAGATCCTTTCAGGCTTCCTCACGTCGATCTTTTCCATGCGGTCGACATCGATCTTCACGACAAGGTCTGCCTCTACCTCGTACAGGACCCTCTTCCCCAGAGCCTCCACGCCCGGCTCCTCTATGTTGGCGCCATCCAGAAGCTTAAGGAACAGCCCCTGCTCATTCAGGGCCTCTTCCTCTTTGAATAAAGCCATCATCGCGCCCTCCGCCAGGCTGTCCCTCTGCGCCTCGTCCTTGCCCCAGACGTTTACCTCGTAGACGAGGCTCAGCCTCTGCCCCAGCGTCACATAGGGTTTAAGATAAGTGACCTTGACGTTGCCTTCCC
>DATKWY010000317.1:0-4862 GCA_035529295.1 Candidatus Desulfaltia sp.
ATAATCCAGTACGTCTCGGTGGACCTGCCCTTCGTGTTCGCGGCGGGCTTCCAGTTCGCCTCCGCGGCCCTCATGTATGTGCTATTCAGGGAGGTCAAGCCTCCGGAGGAGGCTGGCCCTAGCTCAGCCGGTCCCCTAGCCTCCTGAGCTCCGATGTGAGCTTGGCCCTACTGGCTTCCTCAGTGATCTCGGCCCTGGTCCGCTCGTTCACGACCCTGGCTACGTCCAGCTTCCGCCGGAGCCCCCGGAGGAGGAGGCTGGCCTCCTCAGCCTCCACCAGGCTCATATATATTTCCTCCATCTCCCTCAGGTTGTCCTCGGCCCTGTCCAGGCTGCCCGCCCTGAGGTGGTCCAGGCTCTGCCTCCTGAGCTCGCCGGGGACATCGGCCAGCCCCATTATGTAGTCTGTCTCAGGGACCCCCAGGCTCTCAGGCGAGGGGTACCCTGCGCCTGTGTTCAACCCGTAGAGTATCTGGGCCTCCGCGTACTCCTGGCGGGCGGCCTCCACGGCCTCGTAGAACTCCATCTCTGGGTGCTCCGCCGTGTAGCCCACGATCTCCATCAGGAGTCGCCCCGCCTCCAGGAGCCTGTCCTCTGCGTCCCCCGGCTCCAGGTTGTGGAGGTGGAGGATGGCCCGCTTGGATAGCATCCTGGCGCGGCGGGCCCTGCCCAGAGCTTCATCCCTGGCCGTCTCCCGGTCCCTGAGCCCCCTCACCGCCTCGGCTATGATCTGCCTGACGCCTTCCATGGGTATGGTTCAGCGGCGGCCCTCTATAACTTAGGCGGCGTGTAGACGTGTATCTCGGGCCTCTGGGGCAGAGTATCCGGGGCGTACTCGTGGCTTCTGCCGACATGCACCACCCGCTGCTTGCCAGCTGTGAACTCGTCCACCGTCTTCATCTTGAACCACTGGAAGACTATGCCGGGGGTCTCGTAGTGCATGGGCACCACGACCCGGGGGTCCAGGAGGGCCGCGTTATCCTCGGCCAGGGACAGGTCTGAGCCGGTGGCGAGGAACAGGACATCCGTTGGGCCTATCTCGGATAGCTGCCTGACGCTGGGGTGGTGGCCCAGGTCGCCGGTGTGGGTGAACCTGACGCCGTCCACGTTGAAGCTCCACACCACGTTTGATCCCAGTCTGCGGCCCCTGTCGTCGTCGTGGTGGCACTCCACGCCCTTGAGGCGGACGCCTTTCACGGTGGCCTCCGCGGCCTCCGTTAGGACCGTGGCGCCCTGGAAGAGGCTGAGGCCGCTCGTGTGGTCTCCGTGGCCGTGGCTCACCGTCACTACGTCAGCTTTGAACCCTGGGACGGGCAGCCCCAGGCTGTCGCCGTTGTGGGGGTCGGTGGCCACGGTGGCTGATCCCTGCACCTGGAAGAGGCTGTGGCCGTGCCACGTGACGGTGACCATACATGATGAAGAAGGTGCGATCTGTTTAAGTCTGTATCGAGGTGGTCACTTCATGTTTCTTATATTTAAATAAGGTTTAGGCGTGCAGGTCATAGGCACTAGGTGAGGGGCTGGCCTCTTATCGGTTTAGCGGTTGGTCCAGGGTGCTTTTTCGGCAGAATCTGTTGAATCGATGTGTTTATGCTGGAAGCCTTATAGCGAGTATCTCCGTGTGTACATTTTTATTGTTTTCCGCGAAAATACGTGTTCCTTTCAGAATTGTGTTGGATTGGCTTCATCTACAAGTATATATTACATTAAGCGTCCTTTCTGCTGGGGGCGAGATGCCGTAGACGAAGTAATACAGGTGCTGAGCGTAGACGATGACTCCGATCAGCTGTTCTTTCTTAAGAGGAACCTTGAACGCCTGAACAAGGCCATAACCGTGCAGACAGTCACTACTCCTCGCGAGGTTTTTAGCGCCATCAAGGACAGCATATTCGACTGCATAGTCTCGGACTACAAGATGCCTGCCATGGACGGGGTGGAGCTCTGTAAGAGGGTCAAGGACAGGGTGGATACACCCTTCATTCTGTACACGGGTCAGGGGAGCGAGGAAGTGGCCGAGAGGGCCTTCCACGCCGGCGCTGACGACTACGTCAGGAAGGAGGTGGACCCAAGCCACTACCAGGTCCTGGCCCGGAGGGTCGAGCAGGCCGTCGCCAGGTACAGGGTCGAGGAGCTCTACAGGACCGTGGTGGACGGTAGCAGGGACGCCTTCACCATAAAGGACGCCACAATGATAGTTTACGCTAACCAGGCCATGGCTGACTTGGTGGGGTTCCAGCGACCTGAGGACCTCGTCGGCGTTGACGCGTCCACATTGGTCCACCCGGACGACCGAGACCCCTACATAGCTTGGACGCTCAGCCGCCAGAACGGTCAGGAAGCCTCCAAGTTCTTAGAGTTCAGGATCGTGAAACCTGACGGCGAGGAGAGGATAATCGAGGCCTCTTTCAGCCGCGTAAACTACAGGGGGAACCCAGCCAACCTGGCCTTCAACAGGGACGTCACCGACAGGAAGACCATGGAGGAGGCTATGCGGAAGGAGGTGGAGCTCCGCGAGACCATCCTCCGCTCCATGCAGGACATCGTTAGCCTGAAGGACCTGTCGTATCGTTACATCTTTGTTAATGACGCGGCTTTTCCCGACGGCAAAACAGAGCCGGGGGACGCCGTGGGGCGGACATGCTACGAGGTCAACTATCAGCGTGATCGGCCCTGCGATGGCTGTGTCTACGCCGTGGTCCTGGAGACGGGTGAACTCCGGAAGGCCGTCACTCAGCTTCCGGACGGCAGGATAATTCATACCTTTTCGTCCCCCATCAGAGACGAGCAGGGCCGGATGGTGCAGGTGCTCAGCGTCTCCAGGGACGTCACTGAGCTCAATAGAGCGCGGAGGCGCCTGGAGGCGCTTCACTCCCACGTCCTGAGGCTCTCTGAGACCCAGTCCCTACAAGAGATAGCGAATAGATCCCTGGAGATAATCGAGGACGCCCTCCAATTCCCCAAGGGGGCCTTCGGCGTCGTCAGGGACGGGTACCTTGAATGGATCGATGAGAGTAACGCCAGCCTGCCTGAGCACAAGCTGGCCCTGGACGGGCCGGGGATCACCGTCAGGGCAGTCAGGACAGGTGAGGCCCAGCTGGTGCCCGACACGAGGCTGGACCCGGACTTCGTTAGCCGTCTAGAGAAGTACAGGGGCGTGAAGCACCTCTCGGAGCTGGACGTCCCCGTGAAGGTTCACGGTAGGGTGGCTGCGGTGATCAACCTGGAGTCAACTGAGGCCTCCGCGTTCACCGACGACGACAGGCGTCTTCTTGAGGTCTTCGCGGGCCACGTGGCCTCTAGCCTCAGCCGCCTCACCGTCATGGATGACCTGGAGAGGCAGGTGACCGAGAAGACGGAGGCGCTCCTGGACGCCGAGAAGCTGGCCGCCGTGGGGCGGGTGGCCTCCATGGTGGCCCACGACCTGAGGAGCCCCCTCCAGACCATAAGGAACGTCAGCTACATTGTGAGCCGTGACCCGTCCAAGGCCAAGGAGTACTGCCCCGTCATCGACGAGAACGTACGGTACGCCTCCAGCATAGTGGAGGACCTCCGGGACGCTGTGGCCCCGGGTAAGCTGAGGAGGGCGCCCGTGAACTTGGTGGAGCTGGTGTCCGCGGCCCTGGGCGAGTCCGCGGTCCCCGACTCCGTGGAGGTTAGGCGGGAGTTCCCGGAGGAGTTCCTGGCGGCCAGCGTGGACGCCGTGAAGCTGAGGAGGGCCCTAGAGAACCTCATCAAGAACGCGGTGGAGGCCATGCCGAGGGGCGGCGTCCTGACAGTGGGCCTGGCCCAGGTGGACGGAGGCGCCGTGATCTCTGTGAGGGACACGGGGGGCGGCGTCCCGGAGGAGGCCCGGGCCAGCGTGTTCAAGCCCTTCTTCAGCACCAAGCCCCGGGGCACGGGGCTGGGGCTGGCCATAGCTAAGCACAGCGTGGAGGCCCACGGGGGTAGCATAGGCTACGAGTCGGAGGTGGGTAAGGGCACGGTGTTCACTCTGAGGCTGCCGCTGAAGGGATAGACTCAGGGCTCTAGGTCTATGCCGCCGTCCGATAGCTTTCTTAGAATGTATCCTAGGCCTAGGGCGGCGTAGGCGTACAGGGCGGCGTAAAGGAGAGCCTCGATGCCTGTCATGGGGGGATGCCCGGGGGCACCGTAAATAGGGTTGATGTAACCGTGATCCTGATCAGTGATCCACATGGTGAGGGCTCGTGTGTGAGACTAGAAGTATTGGTGGGCTAGGCGGCCAGGTGGGGGGCCCTGTCCATGATGAAGGGTTTGAGCTCCTCCACGGTGGCACGGGCCGCCTCCAGGACCATGTCGGCGTCCTCCTCCGTCAGGACGGTGGAGGCGTTGGGGTGGCCCAGTATGAAGACGCCCCTGTTCATCATCCCCAGGTTGAAGAGGTGGTGTAGGGCCCTGTCCGCTGTCTGGGATGAGGCGTGGTCTCGTACCGGCTGGTCGGTCCAGGAGAGGAAGAAGAGGCTGCCGGCGCCGCCTACGTAGGCTTTTACCCCGGCTTCGTTTAGGGTGTTCCTTAGCCCTCCGCGTATCCGCTCCCCCATGTCTGCGAGGGCTCTGTACTTGGCCGGGGTGAGCATCTTCATGGCTGCCAGGCCGGCGGCCATGGTGACGGGGTGGGCGTTGAAGGTGCCGCTGAAGCCCAGGGCGGGCGACGCGGTCTCGGGTAGCTCGACCTCCGGGATCATCAGCGGCGCCATGTGCTCCTCGGCTGCGGCGTAGGCGCCCACGGGGAAGCCTCCGCCTATGATCTTGCCCATGGTGGTTATGTCTGGGGTTACCCGGTAGAGCCTCTGGGCTCCGCCTGGGCTGAGCCTGAAGGATATGACTTCGTCGAAGATGAGGAG
>DATKWY010000318.1:0-2814 GCA_035529295.1 Candidatus Desulfaltia sp.
CCCCAGCGTCTTCGACGGCCTCCACCCCCGGATCAGGTCAGGGCTGCAGGCGCTGGGCATAGATGAGCCGACGCCGCCCCAGGAGAAGGTCATAGAACCCATAACCCGGGGCGAGAACGTCCTCCTAGTAGCGCCCACGGCCAGCGGAAAGACGGAGGCGGCGCTCCTACCAGTGTTCCACAGCTATCTGAGCTCCCCCCCGGCCAAAGGGATCAGCATCATCTACATCACACCACTGCGGGCCCTGAACCGGGACATTCACAGGCGCATGATGTTCTGGGCCGACCACCTGGACATCACCGTGCAGGTGCGCCACGGAGACACCACCCAGAGGGAGAGGCGGCAGCAGAGCCGGAGGCCGCCCCAGATGCTGATAACGACCCCTGAGACCCTCCAGGCCATCCTGCCCACCAAGTCCATGAGGCAGCACCTGGAGACGGTGCGCTGGCTCATAGTGGACGAGATACACGACCTGGCCGGGAGCAAGCGAGGCGCCCAGCTCACCGTCGGCATGGAGAGGCTTGAGGAGATAGCCCGGTTCCAGAGGATCGGGCTCAGCGCCACAGTGGGCAACCCCGAGGATGTGGCCCAGTTCCTGGGCGGCGTCCACCAGGTGACCGCCGTGGAGGTGGAAGTGGACAAGAGATACCTGTACAACGTAGAGTACCCCCAGCCCACGGAGGCAGACTACGACCTGGCCGACGAGATGGACACCAGCCCCAAGGCGGCCTCCAGGCTCAGCAGGATCAGGCAGCTGGTCCGAGACCACAACAGCACCCTCATCTTCGTCCAAGGCCGGGGCCAGGCCGAGAGCCTGGGCTTCAAGCTCAAGCAGCTGGACAAAGGCGTCGAGGTCCACCACGGCAGCCTCAGCAGAGAGCAGAGGCACAGGGTGGGGGACGAGTTCAAGGCAGGCGAACTTAAGGCCATAGTCTGCACCAGCACCCTCCAGCTGGGCATCGACGTAGGCGAGGTGGACCTCTGCATCCAGTACCAGAGCCCCCGCCAGGTCTCCGCCCTCATCCAGCGAGTAGGAAGGGCGGGCCACAGGATCAGCAGGCTCAGCGAGGGAGTCACCATACCTGCTTACGGGGAGGACGCCCTTGAGAGCCTGGTGGCCTCGGATATGGCGCGCCGTAAGCAGCTGGAGCCCACAATGATCCACATGAAGCCCCTGGACGTCCTCACTCACCAGCTGGTGGGCCTCACCCTCAGCTACGAGGAGGAATTGGATCAGGCTGAGGCCCTTAAGCTGGTGAGGAGGGCCTACCCGTTCCAGGGGCTGACAGAGGCTGAGCTGGACGAACTCACCACATTCATGCACAAGATAGGGGTGATAGTAAAGATGGATGACAAACTGAGGAAGACCGGGAAAGGTAGAAAGTACTACTACGAGAACCTGGGGATGATCAACGACGAGCGCCGGTACCCCTTCATCAACGCCATCACCGACGAGGTGGTGGGCACCGTGGGTGACGAGTTCTGGAGCCTCCGAGCCCGCGTCGGCCTCAACGTCATACTCCGCGGCCGCGTCTGGCGAATCCTCCAGATAGACGAGGAGAGGGGCGTCCTCCACGCATTACCCAGCACAGACCCCCTGGGCGCCCTGCCGGGGTGGGACGGCGAGCTAATACCCGTCACCAGAGAGGTGGCCGAGGAGGGAGGCAGGCTACGTGGGCGAGTGTCCGAGGCCGTGAAAGGTGAGGCCCTGCCGGAGATGGCGAAATCCATGGACGCCGACGAGAACAGCCTCAGAGAGATCGCGGACGAGTCCTTAGCCCACCTCAAGTCGGGGGTGCCCCTTCCGAGCCCAGACAACCTAGTACTGGAGGCATACGACAGATACCTGGTCATCCACAGCACCCGGGGCGAGAACCTCAACAGGACCCTGGGGGCCGTCCTGGACGCGGCCCTAAGTCAGCGGGACCTCATCTACAACTGGTGGAACGACCCCTACAGGGTGCTGGTGGAGGCTCCTCACAAACTGGAGGCTCAAGACCTAGATGAGATCAAGGGCATCCTCGTAGGCATCACCGAGGAGGACGCAGACAGACTCCTCACCGAGTTCCTGGAAGCCAGGTTCCCCTTCGGCTACAAGATGAAGTTCATCGCTGAGCGATTCGGCGTCATCCCCCGGGGCAAGATCATGGGCCCCGACAGGCTGGAGAACCTGTACTTCAGGTTCAAGGACACCCCCATCTACAAGGAGACGCTGCGGGAGGCGTACCAGGAGAAGCTGGACCTCCCCGGCTTGAAGGAGGTTTTAGCCCGCATAAGGGACGGCTCAGTGGCGGTGTCGCCCAGGTTGGTGGCCCAGCCAAGCGCCCTCGCCCGCCACATCCTGGAGAAGTACGCCGACGCCGAGGAACTCATGGCGACGGACGCCACCATCAAGGACCAGCTAGGGTACATGAAGGAGAACATAGAGTCGCGGAGCGTCCACCTGGCCTGCGTCAACTGCGGAGAATGGCACCAGAGGATAAGGATCAGGGAGATGGATGACCACCCCAGGTGCGGCAGCTGCGGCAGCGGCCTCCTCGCCATGATGAGACGCCACCAGAGCCCGGACCACTTCCTAGGACTCCTCCGACGCTTCAAGGAGGGGGAGGAACTCTTCGGGGACGACCAGGACCAGCTAGTCCACGGGCGGAAGACCGCCGACATGGTCCTCAGCTACGGTAGGAAGGCCGTGGAGGCCCTCATGGTCTACGGCGTCGGCCCCGTCACATCGTACCAGGTGCTCAGCAAGATGCACCGCAGCGACGAGGAGTTCTACAAGGACCTGCTCAAAGCGAAGATACAGTACATGAAGAC
>DATKWY010000319.1:0-3815 GCA_035529295.1 Candidatus Desulfaltia sp.
ATGCCCGTGAACCCCATGACGACTGCCCCCAGGACGATCCACTCCCAGGTAGGCGCGAATATGTACACAATACGGCTGAGCCCGGCCAGCCCCGTCATAGTCATGATGATCCACTTCCTGCCATACCTGTCCGCAATGTAGCCCCCAGGTATCTGCATCAGGCCCCTGGCTATCATCTCCGCGGCCCCTATGACGCCCAGGCTGGCGGCTGTGCCCCCCAGGGCCTTGACGTACAGGGGGAAGTATGTGCCGGGGAGTTCGGCGAAGAAGTCCACGATGAGCCAGCTCACCATCAGCAGGAGGAAGTTGCCCTGGATGAAGCCGAACTCGTGGCGGAGGCGTTGCAGCGGCCCCTGTGCCTTGTTAATGGTACCATTATCGGTCATGGGTCCACCTCGCCGCCCCCACAATAAAATGGTACCATTATTGTATCCGGGCTCCCACATCCCAGGAAAATGGTACCATTTCCCATCTTGGCCCCATCTCTCTGACTTGATAAACCCTGCATTAGTGTAATGGTACCATTATCACGTGGGATGAGTCCTCCCCCACATAATGGTACCATTATTCCACCTGCTTCACCTGAATCGTCTCGTCCCCGAAGAATGGTACCATTATCAGTCATCGGCGACCCGCTCCTATGCCTCTATGACCACGATAGTTTTTCCCCGTTTCTTAACCTTTAGGCTGCGCCCGGCTCTGAACTCAGTCATCGTCTGAGGCTTCGCCCCCGAGCCTCCGCACCATGTAGAGGGCTACGGCTCCGTTCACCAAGAAAACGAGCAGGGGGAGAAAAACGTACTCCTGTGGGTTCAAGGCGCACTCAACTCCATGTGGCTTCCAAGTCCCAAAGAGGCGGACCCTGTAATATGTCTAGTTTCTGACCGCTTGGTAAAAATCAGTACTGATACATACTTCTCAAGACCCATCCTCGGGCTCCTTAACAGCCCACCAGATAGGGATGACAACGAGGACCCTGTACATCTTCGCCTACGTTCTCCTCCGCGTCGTCAAGCATTACGAGACCGTGGACCTAATTCACGTTGGGATCATGTGGCTGGCTCTGACCCTCATATTCGAGTGGGGCGGCAGCTTCGCCATCGGCAGGCCTGTGGAGGAGTTCCTCGTCGGATGGAACATCTCTGAAGGCTACATGTGGCCCATCGTGCTTCTAGCTTACTTCTCAGCCAACCTGGTGGTGGGCACAACGCTACAGCCCGGCAAGTAGGGGTCCTCCACCTGCTGACCCGCTTTACACAAACTGACCTTTTAAAGGTTCAAGCTACGCAGTACGTCTACATACCTTTCCGCCTTCCTACGTAGCGCGTCGTCATCTGTCACCAGCGTTGACCCACTGGCCTTCGCCGCAGCCACATAGTAAGCGTCGTAGTATGACAGGCCTTCCTCGCAGGCTACGCGTAGGGCGTCCTCGACCTGAGGAACGCGGATAATGTCCATTAACGCGACAGCATCAACTAGCCGCCTCAGGATGCGGGCTCCGTCTTCCTCGGATAACTCGCCGGAGAGGCTAACCTGCTTCCAGACCGCGTTCCCTATCTCGTACTCCGCCAATGGCACGGTCCTGCCCTTCAAGAACGCATGTGGTTTGTTCCTGAGGCTGAGGTTAATGATAGCTGAAGCGTCGAAGAGGAGACTCATCTCTCTTCCCTAGTCTCCCGTATGGACCTCACCCAGCCGTCCTCACCTACTCTGCGAAGCAGTGAAGCAATCTCTGAGACGCCTTCGGCGGCTTTTTCCCGTTTTTCCCGCAGTATAGCGTCGTCAACCGCCTTCTTGATGACCTCGGATGGGCTGATGCCGAGCTCATCCATCTCCTCCTTCTTCCATCTCTCTATCTTGGCGGACACCGTGGCCATCTCAGTCATATTACTACCACAGATAATACGTTTTCGTAGTATAAAAACGTTGTAAACCGTTCTCAGCGGTCGCCCAGTTTTTTAATCATCTGTCCAACTGGGAACAGTTTTTTTAGTACCCTACGCGCCTTAACATGATTCAATATGGACAAGATACTAGAGGACGTCAGGATACTGGACTTCACCCACGTGTGGTTCGGCCCCTACTGCACCATGATGCTGGGGGAGTTGGGCGCCGAGGTGATAATGGTGGAGCCCCCCTGGGGCAACATAGGCCGCCTGGGCCCCGGCGAGCTGTACAAGGGCACCGCCACCACCTTCTGGGCCCTCAACCAGAACAAGAGGAACGTGGCTGTGGACCTCAAGAACCCTGAGGCCATGAAGCTGGTCAAGGAGCTGGTGAAGACGAGCGACGTGGTGGTCCAGAACTTCGCGCCGGGCGCCATGGAGCGCCTGGGCCTGGGCTACGACGTGCTCAAGGAACTCAACCCGAGGATCATCTACGCTGCCCTCAGCGGATTCGGCCAGACGGGCCCCTACAGCAGGTACGGCAGCTACGCGGTGGTGGCTGAGGCCATAAGCGGCCACACCTACGCCACCGGCAAGGGCATAAGCCCCGACCACCCGCCGGTCACCATGGCGGGCGCCCTGGGGGACCTGGGCCCCGCCATGTACGCTGCCTTCGCCATCGTGGCCGCCCTCAGGCACAGGGACAGGACGGGCGTGGGGCAGATGATCGATGTGGCCCAGATAGACACAATGGTGGCCTTCAACTGCTGCTCATCGGTCGCCTACGACATGTTCAAGGAGAGCCCCATAGAGAGGCGTAAAAACAGGCCCCAGGACCCCAACAGGATATGGGGCGTCTTCCCGGTGAAGGACGGCTGGATACAGGTCGCGGGCGAGCGCGGCAAGGCGATAGAGAACCTGAAGCAGGAGCTGGGCGTGGACGAGGTGAGCAAGGATATGGTCGAGGAGCGCATCAAGGACAAGACCCGATACGAGGCGTTCCAGTGGCTGGCCAACCTGGGCTTCCCCTGCGCCCCCATCTACGAGGCCCACGAGGCCATGTGGGACCCCCACCTGAAGGCCAGGGACATGTGGGTGGAGGTGGATAGCCCCGTCGCCGGCAGATACACGGTGCCCAACTTCCCTGTGAAGTTCAGTGAGACCCCCGGCGAGGTTGATAGGGCGTCACCCGCCATCGGGATGCACACCAGGGAGGTGCTGAAGGGGCTCTTGGGCAAATCTGACGCAGAGCTTGACACCCTGGAGAAGGCCGGCGCCATAGCCCAGTGGAAGGACTAACCCTTTTTAGGCCTGTTTTATCTGCGTTTCCTTATGTGTGCGCGTGGGGGGGTCACTTCGCCGCCGCCACTTTTCCCGGTTTTCTGGCTTGTTTTCGTGTTCAGAGGCTTTTTCCGGGTTCTTAGGCGGTGGTGGTGGTCGGCGGTGGGCGGCGGTGTCCGTTGAGTTTTCTGGTGCAAGGTGTGCGGATGAGCTGCGTGCGTCTCCAGAATAGTGTGTGGCTCAGGTTATCGTGGGTTGCTGCATGTCTCTGTGTGCAGCGCTCTGAGGGGTAGTCGCGCCGTCTGGTGAGGCTCGGGGGGGCGCCTCTTGGTCGTCGCCGTGGATAAACGTGTAGCCATTAAAGGGTATGGGTTGAGCCTGCGTGGGGTAAGCGATCGGAGCATGGTTGTCACCTGGACACGAACTTGTTGCCCTTCACGTAGAACCTGAGCCTCTCAGGTAGGTCCTGGGTGACCCCTATCCTGTACGATGATGTCACCTCCGGCTCCGATTCGCCTTGGAGTACATGAATGGGGCTCTTCTCATCTGTGGCCTTCAAGCCGTTGAGGCTCTTGTCCACGGCGAGGGCCACTGATAGCTTCCCCGGGCCGCCGGTCAGCTCAGTCAGCTTCTCCACGGGGCGGTTAG
>DATKWY010000320.1:0-2562 GCA_035529295.1 Candidatus Desulfaltia sp.
GGCGTATCTGATGTGATGAATGGGCCGTGTTTATTTGAAGATTTGAGCCGCATCGGACTGGTTTTAGGAACCCTTTTGGTGTGGGGCGGCCCGTTTTCGGTTCATCTGCTCTACCTTCTCCCCCTCTCTGGGGCTCCTGCGCGCTGGCGGTGTGAAGTTACCGGGATGGCTTATACCGTCCTAGAGGGTATAAGGCGGAAAAAAAATTCCATCTTTTGGCTCATGCTTTTACTTCAGTGAGACGCCTCCTCGTGTTTGACCTCGGATCCCCGGAAAACAGGGTTAATCGAAAACCTCTATAGAACATAAATATAGATATCTGTTCACTGAACGACGCTCAGGGGTAGTATCTTGTCCAGTGACGACGTTGTCGTGCCTACGAAGTGGTGGGAGGCCCTGCCAAGGAAGGTGTACGCTTCCCTTGAGAAGGTGGAGACGAGTCAGCCCTGGTTCGACGTGTACAGGCTCCATGATTGGCTCTATGGGGTCTACGAGGGGGGCCAGTTCGACGAGCCGTTGATGTACTTGGTAATCGGCGATGAGATGGCGGTGGTCATCGACGGCGGCAACGGCATTGGGAATCTGGCTAGGCTGACGGAGGAGCTGACTGACAGGCCTTACTTTCTTCTGCTGACGCATACACACAACGACCACATCGGTGGCTGCAAGCATTTCAAGGAAATCGCCGTCTTCGACGACGCGATGAGCTGGGAGAGGGCCGCCAAGGGGTACGGCAGGGAGAAGATGGGGGAGATCATCGAGGAGGGTATGGTGATAAGGGATTTTCCGCCCGGATTCGACCCCGGCGACTACTATGCTCCGCCGTTCACGGTGTCGTGGTGGCTGAGGGACGGGGATGTGGTGGACCTGGGGGGCAGGAGGCTGGAGGTGATCCATACGCCTGGGCACAGCAGCAACCATATCTGCCTTCTGGACAGGGTGAGCCGGTGCCTGTGGACGGGGGACCTCTTCTACACTGGGGGCATCAGCACCTACCTGCCCGGCGGGGACCACGACAGGTTTATTGAGAGTGTGAGAAAGCTGGTGGACCTGTTCCCATACTATGATACGCTGATGCCTGCCCACAACGAGCCCCTCGTCGAGAAGGAGGTGCTGGTGGAGCTGCTCAGGGCCGCGGAGGACATCAAGGCGGGTAGAGCTTCCAACTACACTGAGGGCACCAGTTACGGTAAAAAGATCAGGCGCTACCAGTACACTAGGTTCGCACTGATAACAGACATTAAGACCTAGACGAGTGAACCATCCATGGTTATTCAAGGTGAGAGCGTTTTTCTGGTATCATTCAGAGAAGAGCCGCCTACCATCGAGCTTTTCACGAAGTGGATGGGAGACCCTGAGGTCACACGTTTTCTTGGCATGACTCCTCTGAGCGTTGAGCAGGCCCGCATATATTTCGAGTCCATCACAGCGAAACAAGAAGAATACTTCACAATATTAGAGAAGATGAGTGGAAGACCCATCGGATACATCTTCCTCACAGGGATATTATTGTCGCATAGAGTTGCGCGAGAGATGGGCATCGTAATAGGTGAGAAGGATTGCTGGGGTAGAGGATACGGATCTGAAGCTACTAGATTGATTCTTGAATATGGTTTTGGTGAACTTGGTCTATACCGGATTGAACTCTTAGTGCTTGACTTCAACGTGAGGGCGAAGAACATCTATGACAAGTTGGGGTTTATCGTGGAAGGGGTTCAGAGGCAGGCTCGTATCGTCAATGGGCGGCGAAGAGATGTTTTCATGATGGCATGTCTGAGGAGCGACTTTTATTTGACTCAGGGAGAGCGGGAGCAGATGGAAAGTGCTGAGAGCACAGAATGACTCTGTGTCGCCTCGATAACCATATAACCCGGCGGCCGCCTTCAAGGGTGAAATGACGGCCCCAGAAGACAGGAAGTTGCTCATCGGCGACCGGTGGTGGGACAAGCTCCCCCGAGCCGTCTACGCCACCCTGGAACGCGTCCCCTGCTGCCAGAGCTGGTTCGAGGTCTACAAGGTGATTGAGGGAGTCTACGCCATCTATGAGCCCGGCCAGTACGAGGAGGCCCTATGCACACTGCTGCTGGGCGACGGCGAGGCCGCCCTCATAGACACGGGCTGCGGCATAGCCAACATCCGGGCCTGCGTCGAGGAGATCACCGACCTGCCCGTGACAGTGGTGAACACCCACGCCCACAACGACCACATAGCCGACAACCACAGGTTCGAGAGGATAGCGATGCTGGACCACCCTTGGAGCGTCAAGGCTCAGGAGGGGCTACCCAACAGCGAGATGGCTCACCTAGTGGCCCCGGGAATGGTTTGGAAGCCCATGCCGGAGGGCTTCGACCCCGACGGCTACGTGGTTCCCCCCTTCAAGGTGACAAGGTGGTTCAGGGACGGGGATGTCATCGACCTGGGCCCACGGACCCTGGAGGTGCTTGAGACGCCGGGCCACACCCCCGACAGCTGCTGCTTCCTGGACCGTGAGGACAGGCTCCTCTTCACCGGAGACATGTTCTACACGGGCGGCATCTACACGTACCTCAACGGCGGAGACAT
>DATKWY010000321.1:0-7497 GCA_035529295.1 Candidatus Desulfaltia sp.
ATCAGGATGTCTGCGGCGGCCGACAGCTCCCGCTTGTCGTCCTTGTAGAGGTCGAGGCCCCCTGTGGGGAGCTGCTTTATACTGGGTTTGAAGTCCCCAAGCTCGTCCTTGGCCTTGTCCAGGTTCACTGGGTTCCACCACCGGAATCGCACGTGCTGGTATTTCTCCATATGTTGGGCTGGGAAACCGTGGATAATAAGGATTTATCATTGGTTGAAGCCTCCGGTGACGGAGTTCAAAGACGGGTGTTTAATACCTGTTAAATAATTCACGGCCTAAAACTCTCGCCATGAAGACGCTTGTCGTGGAGGCCAGCCCCAGGAGGGATGGCAACTCCATCACCCTTGCACGCAGCCTCATCCGGGGGCTCAGGGACGCCGGCGAGACGGAGATCAGGGAGCTGTTCCTAGACGAGATGGACATACGATACTGCAGGGGCTGCTGGAGTTGCCTCAAGCTGGGCGAGCCCGGCTGCGTCATAGACGACGACATGATCAATGTCTACCCTCTGCTCATGGAGGCCGACCTACTGGTCTTCGCCACCCCCATATACTGGTGGACCATCAGCGGCCAGATGAAGACCTTCATGGACCGCCTGGAGGGGCTCCTGGACGGCAACGGCCCCAACAACCTAAGCGGCAAGACTCTGGTGCTGATAGTCGCATACGTGGCGGAGGACCCGGACGGTGTAGCCCTCGCCGTCAGGATGTACAGGTCCATCGCGGCCTGGGCCGGCATGAGCCTCCATGTGGTCAAGTACAACTCGATTTCCAGCCACGTCAATGAGAGCCCTGGGAAGCTGGATGAGGCGTACCGCCTCGGGAAGAGCCTCGCCGGGTACCAGGTGCCTGAGCTCACGGTGCCGTGCCCCATCCAGGGCTGTAAGGGCAGGTTCGCCTCCGCGGAGGCATTGGCCCGGCACCTGGCCTCGGGGGCCGGCCCCACCCACAGGGAGTGGAGGCGGGTGAACGGGTTCCGGGACCTGGGCCTGGCCGGCGACGACCACTGGAAAGACATCTTAAGGCACATTCAGGCTGGGGCCTGACCTCCCCCTCTTAAATACGGCCACCTGCATAGATGTCCCGGTGATTCATTGGTAAACGACGTAAAGATCACAGTGGTGGCCCTGCTGAAGCCGGGCCCCATATTCAAGGAGCTGGCCGCCGACACGGTGACGCCCGAGTGCAGCCGCTATAAGGTGGGGGCCGAGTACATCAGCAAGGCCCTCAACATGCCTGAGGGGTTCTGCGCCTGGGCTTGGGCCGACATTCAGAGGGATGTGGCTCACCTGGCCATGGGCGGAGACTTCCCGTGGATCAAGAAGAAAGGGCAGATGGTCAGCTGCTGCACCGACGGCCTCCGGCCCGTGGTCTTCAAGCTGGAAAGGATCGAGTGAGCTCAAGCTCACCTTTTTTGAAGCCCCAGCCAATTTTGTAATCAATGGGCCTTGGACCTGTCCACCAGGGGTGGAGGCAGGTACAGCGTGCCCCCACATGTGTAACGATCTACGCCTCGTAGACTATCTTGCCGTTGACCATGGTCATCTGGGCCTTGATGCTGCGAAGCTCCTCTGTGGGGACCGTGTACAGGTTCCTGTCCCAGACCACCATGTCCGCGTACTTCCCCACCTCCAGTGAGCCGAGCCTGTCCTCCATGAAGACGTGCTTAGCGGCCCAGATGGTGTAGGTCCTCAGCGCCTCCTGCACCGTCAGCCTCTGCTCCGGGCAGACCACGACCCCGCTGAAGGTCTCCCTGGCCACAGCGGCCCAGAGCCCTATGCTGGCCGGGATGGGGCCCGAGGGATAGTCCTGGCTGTTGCCCACGGGTATCCCCTTCTCCACGAAGGTCTTCAACGGCTTCACGCACTCGCCCCTGCCCTCGCCCAGGCTCTTGACGTAGGTGTCACCCTCGAAGTGGATGAACGTGGTCTGGACGTTGGCCATGACCCCCAGCCGCTTCACACGGTCGATGGCCTCCGCGGTTGGGTAGTAGATGTGGATTATCTGGTGCCTCGGGTCCGGGCGAGGGTTCTTCTTCATGGCGTTCTCGTAGCAGTCCAGCACCCAGTCGATGGCCCTATCCCCGATGGTGTGGGTGCAGCACTGCCACCCCGCGTCGTGCAGTATCTCCACGGCCTCCATGAGGTCCTCCTTCTTCCACTTGGTGCGCCCGTAGTTGCTGGGCTCGCCCACGTAGGGCTCGTAGAAGAACCCGGTTCTGGGCACGACGCCGCCGTCGAGGCTCAGCTTGACGCCCCCCAGCTTGAACCAGTCGTCCCCGTATGTGGTGAACCTCTGGACGGTGTCTCTCGCCTCCTCAACGGTGCGCACGAACCCGTAGAGGGCGTAGACCCTCATGGTGAGCTCGTTGCGCATGCGCACGTTCTGGTACGCAACCAGGTCGTTAGGCTCGGCCTTGCCCACTGTGGCGTCGATGACCGCCGTCATGCCCTCGCTGTTGTAGTCGTGGCACGCCTTGACGATGGCCCTCTCCTTCAATTCGGTGGTGGCCACTGGGAACGCGTTCCTGAAGGGGTCCGCGCTGGGCAGGATGGTGAGGAAGACTCCGGTGGGCTCGTTCGACTCGTCGCGGAATATCTTCCCGTACTCGGGCTCCGGGCTGTCCCTGGTGACTCCCCCTATCCTGAGGGCAAGGCTGTTGGCGGCCACCATCTGGTAGACGCGGCCCAGGTAGACGGGGTTGTCCAGCGAGACGGGGTCCAGGTCGTGCCTGTTGGGGGACCTCTTGTCTGTGAGGAGGTTCTCGTCCCAGCCCCAGCCGAAGACCCACTCCCCCTTGGGGGTCTCGGCCACCTTGGCCTCCACCGCCTTGACGATGTCGGCTATGGACCTGACCTTGGGGTACCAGAGGTCGATACCCGACACAGCGTTGTAGCCGTACCTGAGGAAGTGCTCGTGGGTGGTGATGAAGCCTGGGGTCACGCAGCGCCCAGCGAGGTCGATGACGCGTGTGCCCTCACGGATGAGCCTCCTGACTTCCCTGTTCGACCCCACGCACGCTATCCTCCCGTACTTGACCGCGACGGCCTCGGCCACCGAGTCCGCGGGGTCCACAGTGATCACCTTGCCGCCGAGAAGCACCAGGTCTGCGCCCAGCTTCCCTGCTATCTCAGGCAGGTCCAATTTCCAGTCCACGATCATGCCCTCCGTGTCACCCAAGAAAGTGTCTGAAGGTATCTATGATTTACGGTACGCCTAGACTAGGAAAATTCCTCGCCCCTCTCAAGTGCCTGATCAACCGGGGAATCGGGGGGCGAATGGGATCATACCTTGGCCACGTCGATGGTCTCGGGGGCGAACATGTCCTCGACGCCGAAGGGGGACCCGACGAGCCCCTGCTCCACCGAGTAGCCTATGAACGCCTCGATGGTCCCCCGGTTTGCCTCGACGCCGTAGGGCCAGTAGTCGTCCCCCATTATCCGCACCGTCTCCTCCAGCTCCGGAATCATCCATGGCAGCATGTACCTCAGTGCGCTCTGCTTGGACATCTCCTCTATGCACAGCCTCTTGCTCTCTTCGAAGGCCTTGAGGAGGCTGTACGCTAGCCAGGGGTGGCTCTCGTAGGTCTCCCGCTTCAGGACGATCAGGTGCATTATGGGGAAGATGCCTGTCCGTCTGTAGTAGTCCACCTCAACGGGCCTGTAGTCTGGGAAGAGGCGGGCCACGTTGGGCGAGCCTGCCCTGAAGCTGTCCGGCTCTCTGGCGCCTATGAGTGCGTCGATCTCGTCTTTGTCCAGCAGCTCGCTGAGGACCCAGGTGTCCGAGTGGGTCACCCTGAGCCCAGGTATGGGCCGGGTGGCGACACGCTGCTTGCGGCCCGGCTCGTTGAGGCCACCGGTGAACCACTGCATGTCGGTGGGCTTGACCCCGTAGTCGTGCTCTAGGAAGCCCCTTATCCAGGTGTTGGCCGTCATTGTGTAGTCGGGTACGCCCACCTTTTTGCCTCTCAGGTCCTCGGGCCTCTTGATCCCAGAGTGGACGTTGACGAAGATGGATGAGTGGCGGAAGAACCGCGACGGGAACACGGGGATGCCCACGAACCTGTGGTCCCCCCTGCCCAGAAGGATGGACCTGGCCCCGAGGCTGAACTCGGAGGCGTCGAACTCGCCGTGCACGGCCATGCGCCAGAACAGCTCCTCAGGCGGCAGGGCTACGTAGTTCAGGTCCACGCCCTCGGGCTGGACCTGGCCGCTTGCCAGGGCCCAGGTACGGTCGTAGGGCCCACAGGCCAAGGTGATCTTCAGCTTCCCCAAATCGGATTCCTCCCGAGTATATTCGGGCTCTGGGTAAATGAACTTGATCGGATGCCTCTTAATCGCGTTGTTTAATATTCTTCTTCATGGAGCTCAATCAGGCTAAGCGTAGGCTCATCGACAGGGTTGAGGAGGATAGAGAAGAGATAATCGGGTTCCTCAGAGGCTTCCTGAAGGTCAGGAGCCCCAACCCGCCGGGGGACACCAGAGAGGCCGCCAGGTACGTCACGGAGTACCTGGACTCGAAGAGCATAGCGTACGACGTGGTCGGGCCTGACCCCGAGAAGCCCAACGTCATCAGCGGCTTCAAGACCCCGAGGCAGGGCAGGAAGCTGGTGCTGAACGGCCACATGGACGTCTTCCCTGTGGGCTCCGGCGAGGGCTGGAGCCGCGACCCTTGGGGCGGCGAACTCGTGGACGGCAGGGTCTATGGGCGCGGCGCCTGCGACATGAAGACCGGGACGACGGCATCCATCTACACATATCTGGTCCTGCACGAGCTGCGAGAAGAGCTGAGGGGCGGCGTCACCCTGACTGTTGTGAGCGACGAGGAGTCGGGGGGCAGGCTGGGCGCCGGCTGGCTAGTGCAGAACGTGCCCGAGGCGATGGGCGACTGCTGCATCAACGGTGAGCCCAGCAGCCCCCACACGATCCGCTTCGGGGAGAAGGGGATACTGTGGCTCAGGGTTAGGGTCCAGTCCACGGGTGGCCACGGCGCATACACCCACACCAGCCTGAACCCCATCAAGCTCGCCGCTAAGCTGATAACGGACCTGGAGAAGCTCGTGGACACCCCCGTGGACTACCCCGAGAACTTGAGGAGGGCCGTCGACGAGGGGAGGGACGCAGCGGAGAGGGCCCTGGGGCAGGGGGGAGCCGACGTGATGCGCAGGCTCAGCGTCAACGTGGGCACCATCGAGGGCGGCGTCAAGGTCAACGTCATTCCCCGGGAGTGCAGTTTTGAGGTGGACCTGCGCCTGCCACCCGGGCTCAGTAGGGAGGACGTGATGCCTAGGGTCAGGGAGATCGTGAACCGGCACCCAGGCGCCTCGGTGGAGGAGACGCGGTACGACGGGCCCCTCTGGAGCCCGCCCGACGGGGAGATGGCGGAGACATTGCGCCTAAACTCTAGGCTGTTAGGCATCGATCCGAAGCCAATCGTGAGCCTGGGCGGGTCTGACCTCAAGTTCTGGCGCAGCCGGGGCGTGCCCTCCTACTACTATGGGCCGACGAACCACGGCATGGGGACGGTGGACGAGTACGTGGAGGTGGAGGAGCTGATGCACGTGGTGAAGGTCCACCTGCTGTCGGCATACGAGTACCTGAATCATTGATCCACTGAAGCCCGGGATAGGCAATTTGAACGGATACGAAGGGTAGATGAGGCATGGAAAAAAACAGAGGAGATCATAGAGGCCATATTAGGCCCCGGGTAACTCAGCCACCCCACGATTCAAGGGTGCACGCGCATTGAAGCCAGTATAAAGATAGGGGAAAAACTAGCGCGTGTAGTTAATCTCTCTTCTGCATAATCTTCTTTATTCTTTGGGCGATTATTTCTAGTTCGACTGGGCGTAGGTAGAACGTGTCTATAAGTCTCCACTCCTTGTTATCGTAGTAGTTATAGTAATGGGTGTTCCTCAAGAATATGGGCGGGTCATCTTTAGCCATGGCTTCATCTAGTTCATCGGCGGAGATGCCTAGCTCATCACGGTCCCACTGCATTAGCACTCTGGGTACGTGGGGCATAACCGGGTGCTCATGATAGGTCTCATCGTTGGGTATGATCTCTACTTCAAGGCCTTTTACCTCGCTTAATTCTCTGAGGAAGAATCTTGCTGTTTTCATATGGCCTTCATACAGTTTATCTCCTTCTTCACGGAAGATCTCAAGGGCTACTACAAGGCCTACTATTTGCTCCTTGCTTATCTTATGTCCTCTACCCCACCCCGGGTTTGGGAAAGTGTATTTTCGAACAGACTGAATGATATCTTTTCCTCTTCCCGTTCCAAGCATCATTCCTGTGTTGTTCGGGGCCTTGATCGCCTTACCGCCGCTTATGCACACTATATCAGCCCCCATATCAGTGAACTTGTGAAGGTTTGATGTGGGCGGAAGATCTGACGCTGCGTCGACTATTACGGGTAGGTCATATTTTTCGCCTACTTCAATAACTTCTTCAAGGGGCACTTGGCCTCTCGGGACTGTGTTATAAGACACTGTATATGAAAGGCAGCACGTCTTTTCCGTGATAGCCGACTCCATTTCTCTTTTAAACGATCTTAGATGACCTGCCTGACCATACTCAACTACCTCTGCACCTGAGGCAGCCCACTGTGGAGTGTAAGATATGTTATGCCCCCGAGGCATAACCACATGGTTTCTCATGCCATCAGTCCTAGGTAGCTTTAACCACTTTGAGTAATCGTCTCCAGCCATGCATCCAGCGACTGCAAGCTCCATAGCGGCTCCGGTGCCAGTGGTAACGTGGGCTTGTTCGACACTGCAGAGCTGGGCTATTCTATTATCCGCTTTCTCAAAGAGTTCATGCATGTCCACAAAGGTCTTGGCCACTTCATTCATTGCTTCGAGGACTCTGTCGTCGATCCAGGTACCTCCGATGACGGTGGACCAGTTTCTGGCATTAATCCAAGATCTTACTCCAAGTCTATCCAGAGTTTTACTCCTATATGGGTAATTCATAGTATTCAATGGACCAAAGCTCATTAAATATTTCAATATTTACTTTTCTTGTACTGTGTATTTATGCGTGAACGTGGAGCAACCAAATTGGCATGCGCGCATATTTTAGTCATCGAATCTCGCGTATGGGCATTACGCGCGTAAAGCGATTTTTAGCCTATTTTATAATCCTCCAGCCCAGTACCATGTTTAGAGGATGTAAAGTTGAAGATTACTGACATCAAGACCATAGCCCTCAAGATACCATTGAAAGAGGGAACACCAGTCTCCGCTTACCCTAACCGGAGAAGAGTTCACATACTCGTCGAGGTCTCCACGGACGAGGGTATAACCGGATATGGGGAGTCCATCCCATATACCCACGGCTCTGTGGGTGGTTACATCGAGCAGCAGTTGAAGCCTCTGCTAGTAGGGGAGAACCCGATGCACGTGGAGAGGCTCTGGGACAAGGCCTACAGGGTGAGCCTCGGTCACGGCATCAGAGGCATCTCGCTGTACGCGTTGAGTGCGGTCGAGGTCGC